>CAITEG010000026.1 GCA_903891365.1 uncultured bacterium | reverse complement strand
TTGACATATGTATATATTATTTTTATAAAATTTTTCTCCTCGAGGCCTTGCCTCTGGACTGTCTTTGAGGCAAGGCCTCTTCCCAAAAAATTTTAAAGTGCGCCTTTCATGTAGAAATCATTTTCAGTCTTGTCGTCGTGTTTACCTTCAAGAATTTCTTTGAATGAACGGATTGTTTCTGCTAGTGGAACGTATGCGCCGGCTGTACCTGTGAACTGCTCAGCGACGAAGAATGGTTGAGATAAGAATTTCTGAATTTTACGAGCACGAGCAACTAGCTCCTTGTCACTATCTGAAAGTTCTTCCATACCAAGAATCGCAATGATGTCTTGCAAGTCTTTGTAACGTTGAAGCACACGCTGAACTTCACGAGCAACTTCATAGTGTTCTTTTCCTACAATGTGTGGGTCAAGAATTGTTGAGGAAGAGTCAAGTGGATCAACCGCTGGGTAAATACCTATCTCTGTTAATGAACGGTTTAGAACAACAGTTGAGTCAAGGTGAGAGAATGTTGTAGCGGGAGCTGGGTCTGTAAGGTCGTCGGCAGGCACATAGACAGCTTGAACAGAAGTTACAGAACCTTTATCTGTAGATGTAATTCTTTCTTGTAAGTTTCCCATTTCTGTTGAAAGAGTTGGCTGGTAACCCACAGCTGAAGGAATACGTCCGAGCAAAGCTGACACCTCAGAACCTGCTTGTGTGAAGCGGAAGATATTGTCGATGAAGAAAAGCACGTCTTTATTTTCTTGGTCACGGAAGTGCTCCGCCATTGTAAGACCTGAAAGAGCCACACGTAGACGAGCACCAGGCGGTTCATTCATCTGTCCGAACACCATGGCAACTTTGTCGAGAACTTTCGAGTCTTTCATTTCGTGGTAGAGGTCGTTACCTTCACGAGTACGTTCACCAACTCCGGCGAATACAGAATATCCTCCGTGGTTACTTGCGATGTTGTGGATGAGCTCTTGAATGACAACCGTCTTGCCCACTCCTGCTCCTCCGAATAGACCCACCTTTCCTCCTTTTAGAACAGGACAGATCAAGTCGATAACCTTAATACCAGTTTCTAGAATTTCAACTTTTGTAGCTTGAGAGACGAATTCTGGAGCCTTGCGGTGAATTGAAGATCTCTTGTTGTCAGTTGATATAACTTTTCCATCATCAATAGCATCTCCTAACACATTGAAGATTCTGCCGAGTGTAGCAGTTCCGACTGGGACGCTGATAGGTGCTCCTGTATCTGTAACTTCCATGCCACGAGCAAGACCATCTGTCGTATCCATAGCCACAGAACGAACTACTCCACCTCCTAGGTGTTGTTCTGTCTCAAGGGTCACTTTGATGTTGCCGTTCATGACAGTAAGAGCATTGTAGATTTCTGGGACTTCTCCTGTGAATTCTACGTCGACGACTGGCCCGATTATTCTTTTGATTGTACCTGTTTTCATATATTTAATAATATTTATAATTTGTTAATAATGCTAATAATGTTTTTATTTTTTCTAGTCACTAATCACTATCTACTAGAACCTAACTAACTGATGCCATTCCCGCACTAATCTCTGATATTTCTTGAGTAATGCCGGCCTGACGAGCTTTGTTGAGTGATAATGTGAGGTCTTCTATCATTTCCCCTGCGGCCTCACTTGCATTCTTCATTGCCATCATTCTACTTGATTGTTCACTGGCACTCGACTCAAGTATCATATGGTATATTTGCATCCGGACTAATTTCTCTGCTAATGACTCAACTATACTATTCATATCTCCCTCGAAAACGTATGGAACTTTATTTTCTTTTACTTCTATTTTCTTTTCTTTTTCTAACGATTCAATAACTTCTTTTAAATCTTCTTTTATTATTGGGAGAATTTGTTTGATATGGGCTTTCTGTGTAAGAGCGGAAACGAAATCTGTGTATGCGATGTAAACTGTATTATATTTAGCGGATTTGTATTCATCGATAATCATTTTAGACAAAGGCATTAAGTCAGAGAGGGCGCTGTTATCTGGAACTTCAAGGAATGAAGCAATTACATTTGAACCGGTTCTACGCATGGCGTTGTCCCCTTTTTTGCCGACTGTTATGATATCAAAATTTTTATGATCTATTCCTTTGATAGATGAGATTAACTTTTTAATTATTTGAGAATTGTATGCTCCACAAAGGCCACCGTTGGAAGTAATAAGAACGAAAAGACTTTTTTTCTCTTCTACTTTTTTATTTCCTACAAAGAAAGGACTTTCTACTTCATCTAATCTTTCAGAGAGTGATGTAAGTAAATCCCAAGAATAATTCGCATACAAACGAGAAGAAAGAGCTTTAGATATAGCACGCTTCATCTTTGAAGCCGCTACGAGTTCCATCGCTTTTGTAATCTTCTTTGTGTTCTTCACACTCTTTATTCTTTGTTTTATTTCTTTTGTTCCTGCCATAATAATTATTTATTAAAACTTGCGACGAAATCAGCAATAACTTTCTTGAGCTCTGCTTCACCTGCATCTGTCCACATACGAGTCTCGGTGACTTCTTTGTAGAAAGTTTTTGCATTTCTAGCTGCGTATTCTGCGAGGCCTGTCTCAAATTCTTTTACTTTATCAATTTTAACTTCATCGATGAAGCCGTTGATAAGAGCATAAAGAGTCACCACTTGGTCAATCGTTGCAACCGGTGCGTATTGAGGCTGCTTTAGGACTTCAACTGCGCGCTTTCCGCGTTCTAGCTGTTTCTTTGTACCTTCATCTAGGTCTGAACCGAATTGAGCGAAAGCTTCAAGTTCACGATACTGAGCAAGTTCAAGCTTGATCTTACCAGCCACTTTCTTCATAGCTTTGATCTGAGCTGTAGCTCCCACACGTGACACAGAAAGACCGACGTTCACAGCTGGGCGGATACCCTTGTAGAAGAGGTCTGTCTCAAGGAAGATCTGTCCGTCAGTAATGGAGATAACGTTGGTTGGAATGTATGCAGATACGTCTCCAGCCTGAGTTTCGATGATAGGAAGAGCGGTGATTGAGCCACCTCCGTACTCTTTATTTCTTCGGCAAGCACGCTCAAGTAAACGAGAGTGCAAATAGAAGACGTCTCCTGGATAAGCTTCACGACCTGGTGGGCGGCGAAGTAGAAGAGAAATTTCACGGTAAGCGACAGCATGCTTGGAAAGGTCATCGTAAATGATCAAGACATCTTTTCCTTGATCCATAAAATATTCTGCGAGAGAGACTCCAGTATAAGGTGCGATATAAGCAAGGGCTGCAGGCTCTGATGCACCAGCTGAAACGATGATAGTATAATTCATTGCGCCTCCTTCCTCTAGACGAGTCTGAAGTTTGCGAAGTTTTGAATCTTTCTGTCCGATTGAAACGTAAACACAGATCATGTCCTGACCCTTTTGGTTTAGGATTGTGTCGATAGCGATGGCAGTCTTTCCTGTCTGGCGGTCACCGATGATGAGCTCACGCTGTCCACGGCCGATAGGAATGAGGGCGTCGATAGCTTTGATACCTGTCTGAACTGGCTGGTCAACTGAAAGACGCGTGATAACTCCAGGAGCAACCTTTTCAATAGGATTTCTCTTGTCTGTCTTGATAACACCTTTACCGTCGATAGGCTCACCTAGGGCGTTTAGTACGCGGCCGATCTGAGCATCTGAGACAGGAACTGAAAGGATGTTCCCTGTAGCTTTCACTTCTTCACCTTCGTGAATCTTTGAAAAGTCTCCAAGAACGATGATACCGACAGTGTCTTCTTCAAGGTTTAGGGCCACTCCCGATGCACCACTAGCGAAAGTCACCATTTCTGATGCTTTGAGGTCTGCGAGTCCTGAAACACGAGCAATACCATCGAAGATTTCTACGACGTGTCCTACCTTTTCAATCTTGAGGTCTCCCTGGAATTTCTCTATCTGCTTTCTTAAATTTTCTACAATGTGATTTTTGCTCATATTAGTTTGTTATTAAATAAGTTTGTAATTGATTTATCTTGCCTAGTAGTGTCCCGTCTATGATGTCGTCTCCTACTTCTATCTTTATACCGCCAAGTAATTTAGGATCTTCTTTTAATTCTAGTATTACTTCTTTTATTTTGTATTTCTTCTTTATAAAATCTTCTACTTCTTTCTCCATGCCAGCTTTCATCTTGGAGTTTGTCGTAACCTTGGCACTTATGACTCCTTCTTCTTTGTTTATAATCTTCTCTAGAGCTTTTAGTAATTCTTCTTTCTTCCCTAGTAAGTTCTTATTTTGTAAGAAGATGACACTTTTCTCTAGTAAAAGAGAAAGCTCCGCTCCTTCTTTACCTTGGGATGAGTCGTATATCGCCTCTGCTAAATTTTTAATTGATATGCTAGCCATATTAGATATTCTTAATTTTTTCTAAACTTTTCTTATCAAAAGTTTCATCTTTGTGTGATTCTAATAACTTCTCAGTAGCAAGAACAACCAAAGAAACGATTTCATTCTTGGCTTCTTCTATCATCTTTGCTTTTTCACTTTCTAGAACTTTCTTGCCACTAGCAATCATCTGCTCTACTTCTTTTCCTGCGTTCTCTACCATAACTCTCTTCTGGTCTAATGCCTCCTTCTTTCCTTCTTGGAAAATAGTGTTGGCTTCTATGCGGGCATTGGCTAGGACATCGTCATACTCCTTCTTGGTCTTTAGTAGTAATTCAGCATTAACTTTAGCGTCGTTTAATCCTCCTGTGATAGTAGCAGTGCGGTCTTTCATCATCTTTTTTAAAGGCTTTACGAGCAAGAAATACAAAACGAAAAGAACGATAACAAAGTTGATACTCTGAGCGATTATTATTTTCCAGTCTATGTGAAATGTTTCTATAAATGAATCCATGTTTTAAAATAATTAAAAATTAATAATTACGAATTAAGAATTGAACTTTAAGAAGATTTACTCCTTACTCCTAGATATTTGTGATAGACCAAACATCCAGATGTAAATAGTAGAACTACTTAATTGAGAAAGCGATAACGAGAGCGTAAATAGCGATAGCTTCAGCGAAAGCTGATGCGATAAGCATAGGTACGAAAACTTTACCTGAAGCTTCAGGATTGCGTCCTATAGCTTCCATGGCTTTAGAACCAATCATACCAATAGCAATACCAGGTCCGATAGAACCAAGTCCGATAGCTACTGCCTTTGCCAACATTGTGATATCCATATGTTTTGTTATTAAATTAATTGATAATGATTGACCTTTGAATTAATGTGCTCCACTTAACTTCACCTCTTCATCACCGTGCTCATGCTTTGCATCATGATCTTCATCATGATCCATGCTTGAGATCGTGTAATAAACAAGTGTTAAGATGGCGAAAATAAATGCTTGTATAACCCCCACTAATACTTCTAAGAGTAAAAATGGTGTTGGAAGGACATAAACAAGGATTGCTCCCATAGAAGCAAGTAGAACTTCTCCTGCGAAAACGTTACCGAAAAGACGGAAAGAGAGCGAAGCTACTTTAGCAAATTCACCAACAAGTTCAAGTACTCCTACGGCAAACATGATAGGAGCTGTCATAAGTATAGAAGGATCCTTGCGAACTTTTGTGAAGATACTGCCGAGAGCGTTTAGGTTTATATATTTATTTATAGTTTTCCAGATACCGATAGAAATGATACCGAAAATGTTTGCTCCGATGACTGACATGATAGCAAGAGGAAGTGTGCCGTTGATATCGGCTGTACCTGAGCGGATTATAGGGATCCAAGCTCTGCCGTGCTCTGTAAGTTCTACGAGCCCTAGACCTCCTAGTGGAAGTATACCGATCCAGTTATTTAAAATGACGAACATAAAGATAGCAAAGACTATAGGGAAAGCTTTGTTTGTAATCTTTCTGTCGCCTGTGACTTGGTCACAAAGATCTTCTGCTCCTTCGATAATGATTTCAAATAGATTTTGGATTCCTCTTGGAATCTTTTTGATGCTGAGCTTAACTACTATCGCGATGATGACAATGATAAAGACCACTATCGTACTAGTGAAAAGTGCATTTGTAACAGTAAAAGAACCAAAGTGGGCTATAGGTTCTGCGTATAAAGTTGATTCGTGTATTATTTCTCCTTCCATATTATTGTTTGTTTTTTTCTTTCTCTTCTAAATCTTTAATGTATTTTGCCATACTTACGTATATTGAAATCAGTGAAATGATGAAAGCAAGTGCTGTAAGTCCAAGGAAAATCCAAGGGGTGGTACCAAAATGGTTATCTAAATATTTGCCTAGATAAAGAGCGATGATTATCGGTATTGCAATCGAGGCACTGACTTTTGCAAAGTTTACGAGACCATCTCTCCACCAAGGTGGAATGATTTCATTTTCCTTTTCCATATAATTAATAAAAAATACGGTGCTTGGACCGTGAGTACACTTATCGAAGCTTACAGCTTCAGTACACCTTTTGCAGATTTTCAAAGCATAGCTTCTTAAATCTAAGCAAAAGCTTTCCGATTCGCAAGTCGCAAGCAAAGAAGTTTGCTTGCTCACTCGCTGGTGCGTGTGCTTGGAATCGGACCAAGGACCTCTGTCTTATCAGGACAGCGTTCTACCACTGAACTACACACGCAATATTTACCTTAAATTTAAAAAGAACTCGCCTATTGTATCAAAAAATCCCCTATTTTGCAAACGATAAGAGCTTAATTGTAGTCTTTTCATAAAAAACAAAAAACCACCATAAAATATGGGGTTTTGTGTTATTAGTAGAGGAGTTTTTAATTGTTAACTCTTTTCCTCTCGTAAGGTTTTTGAACATCATTATTTTTATGATGAAATTTAAAGAAGTTAGTCTTCTTTGAATTTTTGGGCTTATGCCCTGTTCTTCCTCGCTGTGACATATTCCTCCTTTCTTTAATGATTTGTATTCATTTAGATAATACTGAAAAAAGTGACCTAAGTCAAATAAACAAAAATCCCCTACTCTTTCGAGTAAGGGACCTTTGGTCTTTAGATAGTTTTAATTATCTGCGGAAACCTCCACCTGCTGGACGCTCTTCCATAGGACGAGCTTCGTTTACTGTAAGGTTTCTTCCTTCGAAGTCCTTTCCATCAAACATTGAGATAGCTGTAGCTGCATCTGAATCGTTTTCCATTTCAACGAAACCAAAGCCTTTTGAGCGACCTGTCATCTTATCCATAATAATGGTTGCTGAAGCGACAGCTCCTGCAGCACTGAAATGAGCTTTAAGCTCATCGTTGGTAGTCTTATAAGGAAGACCACCTACATACAACTTTTTTGCCATATATGACAATGTGCTTCTCGTAGGGATACTTTCATATCTTCTACTCGAAGAAAACTAATTTATAAATGTAATCGCGAAGCTGATTTCATTTACATACCTCAATGTTTGCACACGAAGAATGAAACTAATACCAAAACATAAGCTAACTACTGGGGAGAATTATAACAGAGAAGCATTAATAAAGCAAGGATTTTGTTTTAGTTTTTAAACTAAATAAGATTTTAATAAGATAAAATAAAAGCCCTCTCATAACAATAGTTAGAGTGGGCTTTTAATTGTTTATTGGTCGTTTACAAACAATAGGTGTAAAGTTGACTTGTTTTTAGGAATTAAAGAGTGAAAGCATGATTCAACACCTTTAAGTTTTTCGATGATTGACTTTCTTGTCTTATCGTTATCAAAAATCATCGTCCACCCAGAACCACTAAATCTTGAACGGTTTATAAATTCCTTGGAAGCAAAACCAATACCTTTACCATTATACTCTCTAGGCCAATCAAGATACGTATGGAACAGATAAGGTTTCCATTTTATCTCACCGGAGAAATTGTCTTTCACATAAGAACTATCACTTGTACTATAAAAGATTAGTTCTATCTGTAATTGGAGATATGGATAAAATTCTCCATTCTGACTCCAGTTAACATCTGCATGGAAAATACAGTTAATATTTGTAATACAGACAGGAGTTCCTTCAGCGTGTACCATCTCGATATTTTCTTTTGATAGAGATATATCCCTATAAAAGTAGCCATTTTCTTCTTCCTGAAATACTTCACTGAAAATAAGAGTAGTAGTTCCTTCTTCTGTGAGATCTTCGCTCCATCCTCGAATTTTTCTTACCCACTCTTCTTTTGCCTTTCTCATTTCTGCATCCTTTTTGATGACAGAATCCATAATGGTTTTGAAATTTTCATTTTTCATTTTTATAATTTTAAATGAGACATTTTTCTTCAGATTACATCTAAATATAGATAGTGTCAATATGCAAAAAACTCGTATAAAATACGAGTTTTTTAGTATTTGAAAAAATTAATCTTCTTCGGCATCTCCGACTTGTCCGCTGGCTAGGGCTTCTATCATTTTGTTTATATTGCCGTCCATGATACCTGGAATATTTGACCAAGATTGGCGAATACGGTGGTCGGTGACGCGGTCTTGAGGGAAATTGTAAGTACGGATCTTCTCACTTCTATCGGCTGTGCCGATCTGATTCTTGCGATCCGCAGAGTATTTGCTAGCTTCTCTCTCATCTTCTAGGAGCTGAAGTTTGGACTGTAGAACTACCATCGCTTGCTCTCTGTTTGCGAGCTGGCTTCTCTCTGTCGTACAGCGAACGTCGATACCCGTAGGCTTGTGGATAAGGCGAACTGCAGTCTCCACTTTGTTCACATTCTGTCCTCCAGCACCACCTGAGCGAGAATATTCTATTTCAAGGTTGGCAGGATTGATAATAATCTTTACTTTGTTGCGAATAGGAAGAACTGCCACCGATGCTGTGGAAGTATGAATACGCCCATTCTTCTCTGTCGCTGGGACTCTCTGGACACGGTGAACTCCAGTCTCATAGCGGAGAAGTTTGTAGACATCTTTACCTCTTATTTCAAAAGAAGCTTCTTTATAACCTCCAGCACTACTTTCGGACTCGTTCAGTATCTTCCAGCTCCATTTATTATTCTCAGCAAATCTCTCGTACATATGAGCAAGCTCCCAAGCAAAGAGTGAAGCTTCATCTCCTCCTGCTCCGGCTCTAACTTCGAGGACTATCTCATTGGGGAATTCTTCATTCTCTTTCTCACTTTTGGCCATCTCTTCGAGTTGTCTTTCTATCGCATCTTTTTGGAATTTAATATTTTGAAGTTCTTCATCTGCTAAGTCGCGTAGACTCTCATCAGCTTCTACCATCTCATTGACTTTCTTTTCCTCACTCAAAAGGCGCTCGTATTCTAAAGCGAAGTAACTGGTCTTGTGATCTTTCTTAAGTTGTTCTAAATCTAGATTCATATAGATGTATTATATACCAAAAAAGATAAAAAGCTCCTTGAAGAGCCTTTTATCTTTTTAAAGTATTTATTTCTTTGCTTTACCAGATGCTGCTGCGCGCTTCTTGAAGCGGTCAACACGTCCTGCTGTGTCTAGAACTTTTTCATTACCTGTGTAGAATGGGTGGCACTGACTACAGATTTCAACATTGATCTTATCCATAGTAGAACCTACAGGGAAAGTAGCTCCACATGCGCATGTGACAACTGACTTATCATTATATTTTGGGTGTATATCTTTTTTCATATGTTTTGTGATATTATCACGTTTTTATTAATCTTGCAATGGGTCAATCATAGTAGTTTGAATATTTGCGGCTTTCTTTATAACACTATCCCCGTAAAAGCTATTATTTGGGCTTCTGGAGTCACATTTTCTTCCAGGTAGTACTTACAAGCAGCATTCCTTTCACTAGTGTAGCTACTCCCTTGAGCTCCTAAATCGGTCAGATATATAGCTGAAGCCATGAAGGCATCCTTCGCATACCAAGGGTCAGGAGTTTGTATCCCGAGGAGACTAGCGATACGACTCTTGAGTAATACCCAAGTAGAAGGGATAAACTGAGCAGGACCCATCGCTCCACCCCAGCCAGAGCCACCAATAGGACAAGAGACGAGAGTTTTGTAAGGGTCACGTCCGACAGAAGTTGTGATATCAAAGAATGGCTTGACGTCGCGTGTAGGCTTCATAACATTTGAAAAAAGTTTTCCACTTTTACTACTTGCTCCGGCGCCAGTGTCCATATTTGTCACATAACAAGATCCTTGATCTGTTCCTAAATTACTTTCTTGAGTAAGAATAGCGAGGAGGAAAGCTGGACGGATACCTGTTTTAGTCTGAGCAACTTTTGCATACTCCAAAGCTTTTGAGAATGGGATAGCAGATGCATCACGAAGATCAAAGAGCATAGAGAGTATTTCTGCACGGCGCTTTGCTTTGGCGTCTAGGAGTTTCTGATACTCTATCTCTTTGTTCTTACTGATAGAGAGCAACTGCTGTTTGTCTTGCTCGCTTAATTCTACCTGTTTCTTGGCATTTTCTAGCTGAACTTTGGTATCTGTCTCCTGGTTCTTTTTTAATTCTAATTGTTGCTTCTCTTCTTCTGTCATTGTCTTGACCCCAGTGATTTCTACAACGGCATCATTGATACTTTTCTTTAAAGAAGAGAAAGTGTTGATGTCGCCATAAACTTCAGAGATAGTATTCTGAGCGAGAATAATGGAGAGGATGCTCTTGTCATCCATCTCTCTATCTTTACGAATTAGTTGGGAAAGGGACTCCTTTATGTCGTCTATTCTTGTATTTAATGTATTTATCTTTTTGTTTTTATCCAATATTTCACCACCGAGCTTTTTTATGAGTAAGTTCTTGGCTTGGATGTCGAGCTGAGACTTCTTTATCTTGGTTTTAAGGATCGAGATGTCCCTGTCGATAGAGGCAGACTCCCCTTTCTGGTTTTGTTTTTGCTTCTCTAAGGCAGCCATTTCGACTTGGAGTTTGTCGTACTCAGCTTGCAAGATAGCTCTCTCGGCCTGAGTATTGGCGAGCTGTTGGTCAGCAGAAGCTATAGGTGTCGTGTATATGTAGTTACCAAAAGTTGATGTGATTATGAAAATTAAAGAAAAAAAGTATAGAATATATCGATTCATGTGTTTAAGTATAGCATAAAACGCCCGAGGACTTAAGTCCTCGGGCGTTTTACTATATTCTATAAGCTTATTCTGCAGCTGGAGCTTCTTCCTCCTTCTTGCCTTTTTTCTCTACTTCAATAGCAGATAGATCAACTGGAGCTGTTTCTTCAACTTCTTCCTTGACTGCAGCTACAAGAGCGATGATTTCTTCACCTTCTGTGATGAGAGTTACACCCTTTGGAAGCTTGATGTCACTTGCGTGGATCTTGTCTTCAAGAGTTGCGATGCCTGTAACGTCAACTTGTATGTTGTGTGGAAGATCTTTTGGAAGAGCCTCAATATCTACTTCGTGAAGAACCTTTACGAGAGTACCAAGTCCATCCTTCTCGGCTTTTGCAAGACCGACGAATTCAAGAGGAATAGTAACTTCGACTGGCTTGTTCATATCGATAGCAAGGAAGTCTATGTGTATAGGGTGTCCTTTAACTGGGTCGACTTGAACTTCGTGGATAAGGGCATCTACTTTCATTGCCTTATCCTTACTTGTACTTCCTTTGTCAGCACCTTCGGCACCTGCGATATCAAGTACTATAGTACTTGTCTCACCGGCTACTTTTAATATCTTTGCGAAAGAAGTGCTCAAAACGGAAACAAGAGTGTTTTCCACTTGAGCGCCATAGACGACTGCTGGAACCATACCGTTATTTCGTATAGTAGCGAGCTTATCTGTCTTACTTCGCTTTGTTGCGGTTAATATATTCATAAGGGTGATAATAACACTAAAATCTCACATTTGCAAGCCTAAAGCTAGTATGCTAGGCTTATAGCAAATATAGTTAATCTTAAATTAATTTAAAACTAAAGAAATGGAAGAGCAGAAAGAGAAAACAAATTATGACAGGTTTAAAAACATGTCTTTCGGTGAGTTGTGGGACGTCGCCATGTCCAGAGCAACTCCTAAAACTCTTAAGGAGGAAATCCGAATGTTTCTTTGCGAAAATTATGTGAAGAGCCCAGATCTGGCGTATGATGAATCTCTCAAAGATTTGAGCGAAAAACAAGTCAGAGCTGAGATCGGCTTGCTTGTGATTAATGCCAGAAATTGTGCTCGGGATATCATAAAGGGATTAGATATTGAACATATCAATAGCCTTCAGGATGTCACAAATGTTACGGACTCACATATAAGAAGTGCAAAGGATTATCTGAACTTTCCGTGATCTAAAATCGCAATCATAAAACCCCTTATCATAATGATAAAGGGGTTTTATTGTTTTTTCTTTCATGTAGCCCAGATAGGGGCTTCGCCCCTATCTGGAGGGATATGTTGTTTTGACAGACTTGTGAAAAGTGCTAATATCACAGTATAAAATAGATCTTTAAATGTTTAACTAATATATATAAAATGAAAGAGAATCGAATGGAATTGCTCACTTTCTTAAATGAATTGGCTAATGTACACAGAGACCTGGATGAAAACATGTGTCTCTATTACAACATGCACTGGAACACACTTATCTCGAAAGACTGGAGAGAAAATACACTTGAAGAAATTAAAGTTCCAAGTTATAAAGATAAGCCCACCGAGGTTAAATCAGCTTACAATCAATTCTTTGTTGAAGGCACTAATAAAGAGTCGGTTGAATGTATCTTGCGGCATGGGATGTATTTTCTTCCCGGCCAAAATGAGGGATCTATCATTTTTGGGAAAAGTTATTTTGTTATAACACATGATGTTAACTTCCTCAAAAATGTTAAGGTGGTTAGTTCTGATTCAGAAAATTTTTTTCTAAAAGAAAAGGTTTCTGAAGTACCTGTTGACGAAACTCATAAAAAGAAAAGTAAATTTTGGGAATGGTTGTTATTAATCATAGCCTTTTCCATCCTAATCTGGCGCATCTGCTTTTAAAGAGTATTTGCAAAAAATATTAAAACCCCTTTATCAAAATGATATAAGGGGTTTTATAATGTGTAATTTAATTTTAGAAAATAGTATTATTCTTTCTTTCTCCAATTAATTTCAAAAGAAATTGAATACTTATTTTTGATTGGCCATTTTGAAAAGCGAAAGCAAAGAAACTGAAATTTATTTTCATTAATCTTTCCAAATCCCCATCTATTCAAAGTCAGTTCTATGTCTATAACCATATATATTCCTTTAATCAGACAGGCCTTGGAGGCCTGTCTGGGGTATTTTATAAATTATTGAAGAGTTTTAGGCGGTTATAGACGACTTCTTCTATTGCATCTACCCCACCCTTTAAGAATTTATATGGAGCGACTTCTTTTGGATTTTCAGCAAGATATTTTTGAAGAGCTTCTTTATAAGCGACGCGGATTTCAGTATTGATGTGAACTATATCTATACCCTCTTTGATGGCAGCGGTAAAGTCAACATCCGCTATTCCTGATCCACCATGGAGAACTAGAGGAGTTTTGCAGGCTTCCTTTATATCTTTAATCCTTTGTATATTGAGTCTTGGGTTACCACCTACTACCATACCGTGAACATTACCAACTGATGGAGCAAGTAGACTTATGCCTGTCTGCTCGACGAAGTATTTAGCATCTTCTGATTTTGTCATTGTGGCTTCACTTACACCTTCTGGAAGAGCATCTAAAATTTTCGAGGACTGACCGATGAATCCGAGCTCAGCTTCTATCAAGATATCTCTACCTTCTTTTGCTCCCAATTTTTTAGCATACTCTACACATTGTTTAGTTATTTTTATATTTTCTTCAAGAGGAAGTTTTACCAAGTCTATAATAGCTGCGTCATAACCAGCATCGAGTGCTTTCTTCACAGATTCGAAGCTATAGTGATGGTCAGCGTTTAAGAATATAGGATAGCTATCTCGTTCGCGAAGCATCTTCACAAGTGATTCCACTTCATCTCTGCCGATAAACTCTTCTTCTCCTTCGGATACTCCTATAATAACTGGGACGTCTAACTTCTTTGCCGCATTATAAATGCCGTGTAGAGCCTCAATATTTGAGACATTGAAGTGTCCTATAGCTATACCCTTTTCCCCTGCTTCTTTAATATATTCTCTTAAAGTTTTCATCCCGTGTGAAATTTTATAATAATTTATTATTTATATACGACTTAATTTATATAAATATATCTTGTTTAATCTTCTCAATCCCTTTGTAAAATTTCTATCGGGATTCATATGCGAATTATACCATAATATGTTAGAATAAAAACATATGGAAAAAGACAAACAAATAGATTTTCTAGCTATAGGAGATATAGCCACTGAGCCATTTATAAGAATTACTGATGCTGAAGCTAGCTGTGATCTGCAAGGAGAGCATTGTAAAATTTGTTTTCGTTTTGGGGACAAGATACCTTATGAATCAGCCGAAGTTTGTAATGCTGTCGGGAATAGTCCCAACGTCGCTGTCGGAGTAAGTAAACTCGGTATTAAGTCTTCCCTTATATCTTATGTTGGAGATGACCTCGTCGGCAAACAGAATTTGGAGTCTTTAATGAAAGATGGTGTGAATATCGACTATATGAAGATTGTTCCTGGTATGGATTCTAACTATCATTATGTTCTTTGGTATGCTAGTGAGAGAACTATCCTCGTAAAGCACACAGAGTTCCCTTACTCTTTCTCTTCTGATGTGCCAGAAGCAAAATGGGTTTACCTTTCTTCTCTCGCTCCAAATTCCGCAGACTATCATAAAGAGATAGTTGCCTACTTAAAAAAGTATCCTGATACTAAGCTAGCTTTTCAGCCTGGAACTTTCCAAATAAAGTTAGGGATGGAGGTATTGAAAGAAATGTATGAAATGACAGAGATTCTCTTCTGCAACATTGTCGAAGCTAAAAGAATTTTAGAAACAGAAGAAGATGATAAAGTTAAACTTATGGAAATGCTTCATGCTTTGGGTCCAAAGATAGTGGTTATGACTGATGGACTCTCTGGGGCTTATGCTTTCGATGGCAGTGATGCTTTATTTATACCTGTTTATAGTGATGAAGCTTTTGAATCGACTGGGGCTGGAGATGCCTTCGCTAGTGCTATGGTTTCAGCTCTAATACTAGAGAAGGATCTGAAGGAAGCATTCTCTTGGGGACCTGTGAACTCTATGTCTGTCGTAGCACAAGTCGGAGCACAAAAAGGACTCCTCTCTAGAGAAAAGCTTGAAGAGTACCTCGCAAATGCATCTGAAGGTTATAAAGTATCTAAAATAAATTAAATAAAAAATAAAGCTGGAATTATTCCAGCTTTATTTTTTATTAGATACTTTTTCTTATTGTTTCTATAATACTTTCTGTATCAAGACCATAATATTTCATAAGTTCTTCAGGAGTTCCTGACTGGCCAAAAGAATCTTTAACTCCGATGAAATTAATCTTCGTCGGATAGAATTCACTTAGGCACTCTGCTACAGCCGAGCCCATGCCTCCTATCACTTGGTGGTCTTCAATAGTGACGATATTTTTAGTTTCTTTTGCAAGTGTCACGATAGCTTCTTTATCTAGTGGCTTTATCGTTGAGAGATTCATAACTTTTATCTTTATGCCCTCTTTTTCTAATTCCTTCGCTGCCATAAGAGCATTGTATAATATGGGTCCAGTAGCGATGATACCTACTTTAGCAAGACCATTTTCAGGCTGATATATTATCTGTGCTTTACCTATTTCAAAAGGAGTTTCTATTGTTGTGATCACTGGTGTATCGTTGCGGGCGACTCTTAAGTATGTAGGATTCTTGGTCTTAGCGAGAGCTATGGTGGCCTTCTTGGCTTCGAGTGTATCACAAGGAGATATAACTACCATGTTTGGAAGAACGCGTGTGAGAGCTATGTCTTCGAGCATTTGGTGACTTCCTCCATCAGGACCGACAGAGAGGCCTGCATGTGAGCCGATGATTTTTACATTTTGATTGTTGTAGCAGATGGTCGTACGGATTTGTTCCCAGTTTCTACCTGGATTAAAAATTGCATAAGAAGCAACAAAAGGAACTTTACCCATAGCCGACATACCACTAGCGACGCTTACTATATTCTGCTCAGCGATACCGACTTCTATAAAACGATTGGGGAATTTCTCTTGAAAGATATTCATCTTTACTGACTCGAGTAAGTCAGCGCAAAGACCGACGACTTTCTCATCGTTGATACCTGCTTCTAGCAATCCTTCGCCGAAGCCTTCACGAGTAGACTTCTTCTCTACGTCTCCATTGAAAATCTTTGTATTTAATTTTAAATTTTGATTAAGCATAATTATTTATTTGCATCTAATTCTTTAATCGCCATTTCCATCTCTCCTTTATTTGGAGCTTTACCATGCCACTTGTAGTTGCCTTCCCATTCCTTCACTCCTTTGCTTGGGATAGTTTTTGCTACTATTGCATAAGGCCTCTCTTTATTATTTCTAGCATTATAAAAAGCGTGATTGATCTTTTCAAAATTATTCCCATCTATCTCTTCACCATTCCATCCAAATTCTTTGAACTTGTCTAAAACTTTTCCAAGAGGCATCACTATCTCAGTGATACCATCTATCTGAATATTATTTCTATCTACTATGACTATCAAATTATTTAATTTCTCTTTTCCTGCGAGCATTATAGCTTCCCAGTTTTGACCTTCGTCTAGTTCTCCGTCACCCATGAAGCAGTATATCTTCTTATCAAGACCTTTATCCATACGAGAAGCTATAGTCATACCGACAGCTTGAGAGAGTCCTTCTCCGAGGGGGCCTGATGAAGTCTCAAGCATAGGAAGATATTCACGATGAGGATGTCCTTGAAGACGACTTCCAAACTTGCGAAGAGTATTGAGTTCTTCTTTTCTAAAGTATCCAGAGTGGGCCATACTAGCGTAAAGAACTGGACAAATGTGACCATTGGACAAGACTACACGGTCTCTCTCTTCCCAAGATGGATTCTCAGGCTTGTGTTTAAGAGCTACAAAATATAAATAAGTGAATATGTCCGCCATCCCTAGTGCTCCTGCGGTGTGACCAGAGCCAGCATGATAAAGCATCTCGATGATACTCTTGCGAATATCATTGGCTTTAACTTTCAATTCTAAAATTTTATCTTGATTTAAATGTTCCATATTTTTATAAACTTTCTAATTCTTTCATTGTTTCTTTTACATCAAAACTTCGCATTAGGACACTACCGGCTACGAGTCTGTCTGCTCCAGCGTTTACGAGCAGTGGCGCTGTATCTTCATTTACACTGCCATCCACACTGATGATTAAGTCTGGATATTTTATTTTCAAATTTTTAATCTGCTCTAAAACTCTCTCATCAAATCCTTCTCCTTGGAAACCTATGTGCTCTATACCCATACACTGGACGAAGTCTATTGAGTTTATAAAAGGTTCAAGCCTCTTGATATCTGTTGTTGTATTTATGGCTATGCCTATGCCTAAATGCTCTCTTGTATAAGGATCTATCGAGTTGATAAAGTCTTTCAATTCTTTTTCATCCTCTGCTTCTAAATGGAAGATTATTCTCTTTGCTCCGAGTCTGACAAAGAAGTCGAACTGCTTGATAGCATCTTTCACCATCAAATCAAATTCAAAATCTAAATTTTCCCAATATGGTAATCCTTCTTGTTCATCAAGAATATGGGCAACGCTTTCAGCATCATTCTTATCCATAGGCCAAGATCTAGACTCAACAAACTTACCATCACAGATATCAATCTGGACGACATGGGTGACATTTACAACATTTGCAATCTTTTGTCGCAAATCATTATAATCTTTAGCTAATACTGCTGGTATAACTTCGGTCATATTATTTTTCTTCCTCGTTTATTTTATTAATTCTTCGCACGTGGCGTTCATCATTTGTAAAAGGTGTGTTCATGAATAGTAGTATTGCATTTTTAGCTTCATCTTCTGTGATGAATCTTGCGCCAAGGGAAAGAATATTGGCATCGTTGTGTTCTCTGCCCAGCTTTACTATTTCTAAATTGCCTCCATAGAATTCTATAGCTCTTATACCATCTATTTTGTTGGCTGAGATTTGTTCGCCTTCGCCACTTCCACCTATTACAATACCGAAGGATCCACTATCTTTAATTACAGCCTCAGCGACTGGCACTATAAAATCAGGATAGTCATCTTCATTATCTAAATTAAAAGCCCCCTTATCTATAACTTCAATGTTTAAGGTTTGCATGTAAGCCCTCAATTTTTCTTTAAGTTCATATCCTGCATGATCACTTCCGATGTATATTTTCATATAAAATATTATACCGCGTAAAGAGATTTAAACAAAATAAAAAAGCGAAATAAAACTGTTCTCGAGCGAACCCTTACGGAGGGCGACGGCCCGAGTACGAGCAAAAAATTCAGCAGAATTTTATTGTGTGGTGAGTCCGAGAATAGTTTTATGGAGCGTTTTTAAAAAACTTATAAACATTGTATAATAGATTATGATTAATTTCTACAAATACCATGGGGCTGGGAACGACTTTATAATGATAAACAATTTAGATAAGAGCATTTTCCTGACACCTGAAAATATAAGCCTATATTGTGATAGGAACTTTGGTATTGGAGCAGATGGAGTAATATTACTTGAGCCTTCTACGAAGGCAGATTGTTTTATGAATTACTACAATTCCGATGGTAGCTTAGCAGAGATGTGTGGTAATGGCGCCCGTTGTACAGCAAAGTTCTACTTGAAAGAAACCGGAAAAGATTTGAATGAAATTAATCTTGAAACCCGTGCCGGAATAAAAAATATAAAAGTAAATGATGACGATACTTACTCTGTCGATATGGGAGCACCGATGTTTGAAAGTCCTGACTTCCCTTCTGGTATTTTAAAAATTGAAGATTTTGATTTTAATACTGTGTCTATGGGAAATCCTCACGTAGTTGCATTAGTAGATGATCTAAAGAAAATAGATTTGAAAACCATAGGTCCCAAAATAGAAAATAATGAAAACTTCCCAAATAAAATAAATGTGGAATTTGTACAGAAAATAATGCCTGACTACTACAAAGTCAAAGTCTGGGAGCGTGGTTGCGGAGCGACTCTTGCTTGTGGTACTGGCGCTTGTGCCGTCTACTCAATCCTTTGCATAGGCAAGACCTATGTACATAGGCAAGACCTATGTAATAAAGAAATAACATTGGAGTTCCCAGGTGGGAAGCTTTACTTGTCTAAAAATGAACAAGACCACGTAATTCTCCGTGGCCCCGCTACATTTGTATTTGAAGGAAAGATATAAATATAAATTGAAAATTCCAGATAGGGGCTTAGCCCCTATCTGG
>CAITEG010000025.1 GCA_903891365.1 uncultured bacterium | reverse complement strand
GGAGTAAATTTATTATTAATCAGATACTTCCCTATGCCATTATTGATGTGGCATTGTGGATCTACATATATTATGCCTAAAATAAACCCAGAGATAGAATCATTCGCTAGAATTAAAGTTATCGGTATCGGCGGTTCAGGGAAAAATGCCTTAAACCATATGATAGCTTCAAAGGTTAAAGGTGTGGAATTCATCGTTATGAATACTGATACACAGGATTTACATAACTCCCTCGCTGAAAAGAAAGTCCACCTTGGTAAGAACTTGACTAAGGGTCTCGGAGCCGGTATGAATCCAGAGATTGGTAAGCGCGCCGCTGAAGAAACAAAAGCTGAAATCCAAGATGTTATCAAGGGTGCAGACATGGTCTTCATCGCTTGTGGTATGGGTGGAGGTACAGGTACAGGAGCTGCTCCTATCGTTGCTCAAGCTGCGAAAGAACAAGGTATCCTTACTGTCGCTGTTGTCACAAAGCCATTTTCATTTGAAGGAAACCAGAGAATGAAATTAGCAGAGATGGGTCTATCTGAACTTGAAGGTGAAGTAGACGCTATCCTTGTAATTCCAAATGACAGACTCATCGTCATCTCAGGTAAAGATGTTGGATTCAGACAAGCTTTCGGACTTTGTGATGAAGTATTAAAGCAAGCTGTTGAAGGTATCTCAGAACTTATTACAACTCCAGGTATGATCAACGTCGACTTCGCAGATATCAAAGCTGTTATGTCAGATGCAGGATCAGCACTCATGGGAGTCGGTATTGCTGCTGGTGAAGGACGTGCAGAGAAGGCCGCTTTGCAAGCTATCAATTCCCCACTTCTAGATCTTTCTATTTCTGGAGCTAAGGGTGTACTCTTCGCTATCTCAGGAGGAGATGACTTAACTATCCATGAAATCCAAGAAGCAGCTAAGGTTATAACTGAGTCTATTGATAAAGAAGCAAAAGTTATCTTTGGAACAATCAGTGATGATAAGCTCAAGAAAGGAGAAATGAAAGTCACAGTTATCGCTACTGGCTTCCCTACAGATATGCCAAAGCGCTCACTCTTCCAAATTCATCAGAAGTCTATCGAACCTACAGTGAACGGATCTTCTAAAGAAGAAGTTCTAAAAGCTGTAAATAAAGAAGTGACCAAAGACACATCAGCTGACTATATAAAGAAGAATGAAAGTAAGGTTGAGAAGATAGAAGACGATCTTTTCATAGACGATACAGATGACTGGAGTACAGTCCCTGCATTTCTAAGAAGAAATAAAAAGTAATTAGGTTCTAGTGACTAGTTGCTAGTGATTAGAAATAATATGCTATAATAAGAAAATCATAAACTTTGTTTATGATTTTCTTTTATTAGACTTATTTACTAGAAACTAGAACCTAGCTACTAGAAACTAACTTTATGTACGATTTAATTATATTAGGAGGAGGACCAGCAGGCAGTGCCGCTGCCGTATACTCTGCCCGCAAACAGCTCAAAGCAGCAATCATTACAAATGAATTTGGTGGCCAATCTATGGTCTCAGAAGTTATTTATAACTGGATTGGAGTCCCTGAAATTTCAGGTATGGATTTAGCTAATAATTTAAAAAAGCATGTTCTTTACTACAAAGGACCTTTCCTTGATGTTATAGAAGGAGAAAAGATAGTCAGTATTACTAAAGATGACAAAATATTCACCGTTAAGTCCGAGACCGGCAAAGAATACACTGGAAAGGCTGTCCTCGTCTCTACAGGTAGTGGTAGACGTAAATTAGAGGCCGAGAATGCAGATAAATACGAACATAAGGGTATCACCTACTGCGCGTCTTGCGACGGCCCTCTATATGGAGACCAGGACGTCCTTGTTATTGGTGGAGGTAATGCGGCTTTTGAAACAGCAGCTCAGCTCCTCGCTTATTGCAAGAGTGTAACTCTTATAACTAGAAGTGATGCTTTCCGCGCCGACGAGATAACTATAAAAAAACTTCTTGAGAATCCTAAATTCAAAATTATCAAAAATGCAGAAATAACAAAAGTTGATGGTGACCAATTCGTCTCTTCCCTTACATACAAAGACAAGACGACCAACGAAGAACATACTCTTAACTCTACAGGTATCTTCGTAGAGATAGGTCAAACTCCAAATATCGACTTTGTGAAAGAAGTCGTAGAAATAGACGCCAATAATAAAATAGTAGTTGACCCTATGAACCAGGCTTCAAAGACCGAAGGTATCTGGGCTGCCGGAGACTGCAGTAACGGACGCTACCACCAGAATAATATCGCTGTCGGAGACGCAGTCAAAGCGGTAGAAGATATCTACATTTGGATACAGAAGAATAAATAATATTAAAAAATCTCGCTAAGCGAGATTTTTTAATACTTCTTCTTTTTCTAAAATTTCTTCTAGAAGCGCGAGTTCATTTTTAGAATTTGGTTGAAAGCCTTCTATTATATCAGATACCGGCACGGCATTTACTTTTTCTCCTTCTTCCTGAGCAATTTTAATTAAATCTGTAAGATAATACTCCCCTTGCATATTATGATTTTTTAAATTATTTATATTATTCCAAAGCCAAACAGAATCAAAAGCATACAAAGCAGGATTTACTTCCAATATCTTTCTTTCTTCTTCTGTCGCATCTTTGTATTCTGTTATTTTTAAAACTTCTCCTTTCTCATTTCGAATTATTCTGCCAAAATTATTAAGACCAACTCTCCAATCTTCAAAATCAGAAAGAACTACTGTCCCTATTGTTACTACAGCTTTTTCTTTTTCGTGTGTCTCGATTATTTTATTTATCGTTTCTTTAGAAATCAAAGGTTGATCTCCAGAGATAACAATAATCATTTTACTGTCAGGATGAACATTATCCTTTGCAGATAGAACTGCGTGCCCAGTACCGAGCTGTTCTACTTGGTGAGCATAGTTACGGTCTTCTCCAAAGACTTCAAATATTCTTTCTTTCTTATGACCGACAACGATAACTGGCTCTATAGGAAGTTCCAGAGTAGCGAGAGTATTTAAAATGTGCTCCAAGAAAGGCTTACCACGAAGAGGCGCCAATGCCTTGGGATCATCTGACTCCATTCTCTTTCCTTTTCCAGCTGCTAAAATTATTATTTGGGTATTTTGTTTCATTTTTTAATGTGGTCACTTATAATTTTCTGGTGAAAATTTATGCGACCCCGCCTCAGCCCGTCGGCTTCCGGCTCGCACAAAGTATTCCCATACTTTGTGCGCGATACAGGATTCGAACCTGTGACCTACCCCACGTCAAGGGGTCGCTCTACCAACTGAGCTAACCGCGCATAATGCTGCTTTCCCGCCCAAAGCGGAGGGTACAGGATTTGAACCTGTGATCCCTTTTCAGGGATTCCGCTTTTCGAAAGCGGTGCATTCAACCTCTCTGCCAACCCTCCTTAACTTTTCAATTAACTTTTTGATTATACCCAAAAAGACCCTATTTATCAATGGCAAAAATTATTAAGAATCATTAGGTTAATTTAGTCTACCAAGCTATTCCCCGTCATAGATTCCGGCTTTTTAATATCAAGTATTTTAAGTATGGTTGGAGTTATATCTGCAAGAGTTCCCTTGTGTAATGTTCCGGTCGTATTGGTTAAAATAAAAGGTACAGGGTCTGTGGTATGTGAAGTATGTCTTTCTCCTGTCACTTGATCTATATTTATTTCTGCATTTCCATGATCTGCAGTAATACAAGCAACGCCTCCTCTCTTGTGTAAAACTTCAAAAATTCTTCCGAGCTCTTTATCTATCTCTTCGACTCCTTCTATTATTGCAGGCACATTTGCTGTATGACCTACCATATCAGCATTCGCAAAGTTTATAAACAAAAAGTCTACTCCTTTCTCTATTTCTTCTAAGACTTTATCTGTTATCTCTTTGGCTTTCATCTTTGGAGCAAGATCGTGAGTTAGAACATCTTTACGGCTTGGTATTAGTATATATTCTTCCCCTGGGTAAGCCTTCTCTACTCCACCATCCAGGAAATACGTTGCGTGAGCGAACTTCTCTGTCTCTGTGATGTGAGCTTGAGTAAATCCTGCAAGTGAAAGCTCTCTAGCAAGTGTTGTCTCTACTTTAAGAGGAGGAAAAACTACTATCGTCTTATAGTCAGTCCCATAGTCCGTCATTGTTACAAATTTAAGATTGAGTTCTTCTGTCTTGTCTATAAGTTTACGAGCCATCATACGAGCTCTGTCAGCCCTGAAATTAAAGAAAAAGACACCATCATTCTTCTCTATGAAGTGCTTGCTACCATCTTTATCAAGACAAAGTACTGGCTCTATGTGTTCATCGACAATTCCTTCTTTATATAAATTCTCTACATATAGGTTCGGATCAATATTACAAGTAGTCCCTTCCCCGTCAAAGATAACTTCTTCTACTTTTGCAAGTCTATCCCAGTTATTATCTCTATCCATTGCATAAAGACGTCCTTCGATAGAAGCAATTACACCTACACCTATTTCTTTTATTTTTTCTTCCAATTCTTTTATATATCCGACTGCACTTTGTGGAGGGACATCACGTCCATCTGTGAAAATATGGATAGCTACTTTATTTATACCGGCTTCTTTAGCAATTTGAAGAAAAGTAAAAAGATGATCCATATGACTATGCACCCCTCCAGGAGAAAGAAGCCCCATCGTATGCAAAGTAGAATCATTATCTTTTATATGTTTAAAAAGTTCTGAGAAAGCAGGATTCTTGGCGTATTCACCATTTGCAATTGCCTTGTCTATCCTTACCAAGTCTTGATCAAGTGGACGCCCAGCTCCTATCGTCATGTGACCTACTTCACTGTTACCCATTTGTCCCTCCGGAAGCCCTACAGCCAATCCTGAAGCATCTAAAGTCGTATGAGGGTATTTATCCCATGCTTCATCGAAATTCGGCTTATGAGCGGTTGCAATAGCATTATCCTTGACATCTTCCCTATAGCCCCAACCATCGAGGACTATGAGTACAATTTGTTTCTTTATCATAGAATGATTATAACAATAAGTAAGTAGCTTAAGCAAATAAAAAAATGCCACCATATTTGCCAAAATGGAAAATATCTGTTAAGGTAAAAAGAAAATAAAAAAATATTGTTTATAAACAAAACTTGAAGATTATGAATAAAATAAAATTAAGTATTTCTATAACAATTGGAGTAGTGTTTTTTGTTCTTTTCCTGTTAAAGGATATCATAAGCAAAGGAAAGACTAGTATTCAAAACGTTATGTATTTCCTTCTTTACGGGATTGCAATAACGTTAATGTTTTTATTGATCTTTATTGTAATTAAAGGTTTTGTTGCTTTTGTAAGATACATCAAACAAAGCAATAAGCTAAACTCAAAAAAAATATGAGGGCAACAATAAACCTCATAATGTAAGATAGACATTGGGCTCTCGCTATTCATTGCGAGGCCTTTTTGTTTTGGGAAAAGAAATTGGAATTAAGTTACGGAAAGACCCTCTGATTTTGAAAAATATCTTCTTGTGACCCTACCGGGAATCGAACCCGGATTACCGGCTTGAAAAGCCGATGTCCTAACCGTTAGACGATAAGGCCAAAAAATAACTTAGATAGTATAACATTTTTATGTAAAAAATCAAATTTAATTGTATTTTAATGTTTTAGATATTTTTCTATTTGACAAATCTTCAAAATAGTTCTATTATGATAGAAATATTTCAATAACATGAACCTTTAAACTAACAGCCATGGAAAGAAATGAATTGATGATTCAAATCGTAGTGGACTGGTGGGTGCACCAGCTACAAAATGATTCAACCAGAAACCAAGTGTTTCAAAGCAGTGACAGAGAAGACAATGCCTTCATCACACTACTTAGAGCTAAACAAGCTACAATGAAAGAACCTTTGCCGGTAGAGAAAATCTTAATCTTCAAAAGTGTTCTGACAGAGACTCTTCACAAAAAAAGCAACGAGAAATCAGTTTCTTTATTTACAGACTTTTGTCCTTCTCCACCACTTTTATGGGTTTGCGAAGAAGCAGAGATAGATCCTATCTACCTGCCTCACAAAACAACCGTGAGGGTTGATTTTCGTCATGAAAAAGTTGACTGGTATCAAGCCAACGGGAACAAAGGAATCATTTTTCAACAAGTGCAGTAAATTAAAACAACGGGTCTTGTCGAGTTTCGACAAGACCCTTTCTTGTTTTCTCTATATTTATCAAGCTATTCTAGCTCCCTCCCCTATTGACTTTTACATATATTAGTGATATAATATACACAGAAAATTGAACATTAATAAATAAATACAAACCTTAAAAAACAAGTTAAATTATGAGTACACACGATGCACACGGACACGATGACCACTCTTCTAATGAAGCAGAAGGCATCACGCAAAATAATTCATTCGGTTGGATTATTTATGTAGTAATTGCGGTAGTAATTCTATTTTTTGTTATTAGTAAGATTCAAAGCACAAAGCAAGAATCAAATGCAAATAATCAAAATTCAGAAGCTACTTCCGGCTCAAATTCTTCTTCTGGCTCACAAGTTGTTAGAGCCGTAAGATATGAACCTATTCTAGTCACCCTCACATCAAATTGGCAAAAAATTTCTGTTCCCTATGGTGTTAAAGCTATACGATACAAAAATGCCACAGTCAAATACTGTATAAAAAATTCGATAGAGGAAAAGGAAAGTAAAGATATTGAAGATATTTCTGGTAAATTTATAAACAAAAGAACAGAAAATAGCTTAATTATCTTCTACAAAAACCAAGGTGAAGAAGGAAAATTAACCATTGAACTAGAATACGATTAATCATGTATTACGAAAAATCATGGTGGCTCTTCATGGTCAAGGACCAAAAATGGGCTTATGGAATTTTGTTAGGACTTGGGTTAATAATCTCAAGTCTTATGTGGAATCTATTCATCAACATTGGAGGAGTTAGTATCCATAACTCACTTTATTGGATTCTATCTTTATTCATCTGGATAGCTCCTCAATTAGGACTATATGGTGAATGGAATCTAAAAGTTAAACCCCAAATCAGAGCTCAAATTGTATTTAGAAGCAGAAGACAAAATCTATGGCTTACAGAAGGTATTTATATAATTCCTTTCTATAAACTACTCTTTACAGTTAATGCTTCTGAAATTCAACACACATCTAGGATGGATGTGAAAGTTCCTTCATTCAAAAGTCATGATGTCAAAGGAGAAGAATTAAATCTTCAAGTAAGAGCGGAAAAAATTATAATAAATCCGTCGCTTTATGCTGAATTTGAAGAAGCCGAGATGAAAGAAGACGAAAAAGAAATCCTCTCCGCAAACATCATCAGAACAGTAAGAAAGAAAAACTTCTGGACCGAAATTCTTGGAAAAGAAGAATTTCTACTAGCTGATTTTGAAAAAGACCCTATATATCTAAATCAATGTAAAAAATATGGTCTTACTTTTGCTAGTGTCGTATTAACTGTTACAAATGCTGATACTTCAATAGAAAGTCGTACTACTAAAAGAAACAGAATTGTCGCTACTCTCATAGAAGAATTCAAACAAGAAACAGGCAAGGACAAATTGACTGATTCAAACTTGAAAGATATCAGAGATCAAGCTGAACTCTTAATGAAACTTGCAGTAGACAAGACGATCGTACAAGGTGTTAGCCAGGAAAACATCCATTACCGAGCCGGTGATGGCCCTAAAAACACAAATAAACCTTAAGGTTTGTATTATAAACAAAACGCCGCCACATTTTATGTGGACGGCGTTTTATTTTTGTATTTATTGTAATTCTCCTACTTTAATGTCGCCATTATTTATCTGGATATTCTTCTCCCCTACTGTTGTGAGCAGAAGATTCATAATCCCAAACACGGCAACCATTATAAACATCCCAAAGATTCCCCAAAGCATATGACTCTTACTACTTGTACGAAGCTCCTCATTGTCAGGTGCTAGTAGATACTTCACAAGACCGTATAGAAAGTATATGACAGCTAATGCAAATAGAAAGTATATCAGTGGGTTAATTATAACCTTGTTTACACTTGCCATTAAGGTCACTATACTTGCCTCTGCTGTTGGAATAAATTGGAAAGTCATACTAAGAATTAGTAGTTACCCTTTATGATAGCATCAGCTCCTACTCCACCGTTTGAAGTAACTCCAAAAGTTCTTTGAACAACAGCTATAATACCCCAGAAAGCTACGATAACGAATAGACCGATAAGACCATTGATGATGCGTGTGCGTCCTAGCTTCTTTGCTTCTTCATCAGATGCTGACATGAATTGTATAACACCCCAGATAAAGTAACCGATAGCAAGAGTGATAAGTGCAGGCACTATCCATCCTAACCATGTTATGAACATTCCGATAATATCACCTATTGTTCCTGCTGCTGAAGCCAAGAATGGTGCTGCGACGACGAAACCTAATGCGATTATTTTTTTCATATATGATTTCTCAAAATCATGTCTCGCAACTGTCCTTTAAAGCGAGACGCTGACTAATAAATTTTAATAAACTTTATAATAATTTGCTAAATCCTACCGACCGTAGGAGATAAAACTAAACGTACAATACTATGCATATTATACCAATAACATAGCCTAGACACAACACTATTTCTGGATTTGAAGGGTTGGAATCACTCCTCCCGTATTTGGACTACCGCTTAGGAATGTACCTGAGAGTATCCCTACCAATCCCCATATACTGACCATGACAAAAATCGCTACTATACCCCAGATCATGAAGTTCTTCCCTGCTTTTTTCTGTTCTTCATTATCAGCACTTAAGAAATACTTTATGATCCCATATATAAATCCTGCTATTGCTAAAGCAAACAAAAGTGGAACAACAGCATTCATGAGAGTACAAGTGAACCAGTTGATCAAGTCTGTAAGACTTTTGATACCATCTGGACAGGTTATCTCTGTCCCTATCAATTTTGCGGCTTCTGCTACGTTGGTAAACATCATTTTTATTTAATTTAAATTATTTCTAATATCTTCGACCGTTTTTAAAAAATTATTGAGCTCCTTGGCCTATTTCCTTCACTGTACTAACGATAGCATTGGAAATCACGAATGCTCCAAGAAGAAGCGCCCCACCGATGACAGTATAGAGGAGTGCATGCTTGGCCTTGGTAAGCTCCTCACTATTTCCTTGAGCTTTCACAAATAGGAAACCAGCGTAGATGATAGCAAGAGCAAGGAGTGGTATCCCTACCACGAGCACTATCTTTACAACTGCTTGTATAAACGTAGATAAATCTACTATATTATTTCCTAAAGGATTCTCGATATTTGTATTTATATTTACACCAGGCGTACCATTGTTTAAAGGTGGTGTCCCATTATTTAACGCAGGAGTGCCATTATTTAAAGGAGGTGTCCCATTATTCAAAGGACCCGCAGCTCCAACTAATACAGGAAGAATTAATGTAAATACAAGTACAAATACAAAACTATACTTCAACAAACCAGAGAGGATACTATACTTTTTTCCTTTTATTTTTTTCATTTTATTTTTTATTATATAAATGCGACTATTAATTTTAATTATTTTACAAGTGTATCTTTTTGTAAGAAAGTATTTATCTTTGGATCAACATTAAGAGAAGAAACTATCGTATTTATTATGAGCCAAGCCGCGAGAGCTATGATGTAGCCGACGACAGCGTTGAAGAGTATGTGCCTGACTTTCTCTGTCTGGCCAGCGTTTCCACCAGCTGTGATGAATAGATAGCCTGTATACATAATGATAAGGGCGACGAGTGGAGTCGCAATAGTAAACAACAAGAATTTAATTATACTATTTATAAGAATCATGAGGTAGTTAAAATTACATGGATTCTTATATTGTCCTGTCTTTGTATCTATCTCTCCTGTATTACATTCAGGAACTATGCCTCCTTTATAAATACTATCTTTTGTATTTGTAAGTGTATCAGGCGTAGCTGCTGCGTTTGCATTTGCAGAAGATGGAACGGTGAAGTAACTTCTTCCAAGGAAAGAACTTGTGTCGTTATTCTTTACAAGATAAGCGACATAATTATTCCCTGCTTTAAGTCCAGTAAAAGATGTACTAGCAGTTCCATCTACTACATCGGCAGCTATACTTTTACTATATGCTGTATCATTTGGTGTCTTTCCACTATCTCCTGTCAGATAAATATCATAAGTATTCCCATCTATAAGCCCCTTCGCTACAACCTTGGCAGAAGTTTGTGTTATATCAGAAACTGAAACACTCTCTTCCCCACTATTAAGATCTGCTAATGTTTCAAAATGCGTATCAACAAAAGTATCATAGTTATCCTTATACATAACCGCGACATATCGTGTGCTTGGCTTCAAGCCAGACATGATGGCTTCAATACCAGAAGCCGGAGTAGAGACCGTCGTCATAGTAGGACCTGCAGCATATTTAAATTGAGTTCTATTATTAGGATAACTAGCTTCTTCAAAAACACTAAAATGATATGTGCCTGCTTTGATAGTGCCTGAAGCTCTTATCTTGACTCCATCAGAATTTATATCTACATCATCAACGCGAATAGTTACACTCTCTGTCGTTCCGTCAGTGGCAAAGTTAGCAGTACTTCCTGCCATTACTTTATTTATAAATCCAAAAGAGAAAACTACTCCAACTAAAATAAACAAAACTCCAAATATTTTTTTCATATTATTTTTTAATATCATAATCCTTTAGGATAAGATCCATCTGCTTTGAAGCTTTATCTATAGCATCACCTACAGAGAGCTTGTTTGATAATGAATTTTCTATCATATCTTTCCAGATAGAGTTTGTTTGATCCTTATCTGGATCAAGCCAAGAACGTGCGATGACAGCTGAGTTGAAGAAAGTCGTTAGATAAGGATCTGCCGGCTTGTCATTGAGGAGAGCTCTATTCATAGAAGGAAGAGAAGTAGTCACAGCCATCTGCTTTAGGAAGACAGGATCGTTCACCAAGTTCGCAACCCCGAAAACAGAAGTTAGATTTTTTGAATTCTTATTTACCACCATTGTATACATATCACCGTATGTGCGCTTGATATTTGCCCCCTTCGTCTGTGGAATCATAGCAACATCGAAACTCAAGTTTGGATTCACGGATTGTATCTTGAAAAGTTCACTAGCATAGCCGATATAGAAAGCAAGCTTACCACTTGTAAACATATCAAAAGAATTTGGAAGTGAACGATTCCAAGAGTAAGAAGTATTTGATGGATTAGAAAATTCTAAGAAGAAGTTTATAATTTGTGTAAAAGGAGAAACTCCACTAGGCAAAGAGTCCCTCATGGTAAGAGTGTATCCAGTGTCTGACTTCGTGACTATCGGATTATTGCTCTGAAGAAGAAGCATTGAGAGTATGTCCCTCGAATGGTTCACATTGCCATACTGACCGAGAGCTATCATACTCTGACTGATAGTACCATCGGTTTTCTTCTTATTTAATTTATCACTTAAGCCAAAGAGTTCATCCCAGGTTGCTGGAGGGTAAAGGATACTTTCATTGGAAAGCATATCTTTATTGTAGTAGAGGACAAGAGGATCAACGATAAGTGGGAATCCCATAACTCCATCCTTCGCAAGTAGAATATCCGCTCCATCTATATAAGCTGCTCTAAAACTCTTTTCTGAGAAATTGGCATAAGGTATCTTGTAAGTAAAACCACTATTCTTGAGTAACATATCAGAGTCAAGAATGAATAAGTCTGGACCTTCCCCACGAGCGAAAGCTTCGATAAGATTCTGCTGATAAGTATCCTTATTTTGTTCTACATAACTTACAGAGAAAGTTCCCCCATTTTGTAGATTATTTGTAAACAATTCAGTCATTTCACTTTTAGGTAAGTCACCCCAGATGACAATCTTCCCTGTAATAGCATCTACTCCACTCTTACTATTACCGAGGTTAATTGCACCAGAGAAAATAAGAACTCCAAAAACAAAAAATGCCATAAAAATCGCAACCAAAATTGTTTGAAAATTATTCATGTGTAAAAATTATACCATAATGATGCTCACTTGTGGTAATTTTTTCTTGTAATTTAAACCCTCTTTTAATAAATAAATCTTTTGCTACATCTTCGGGAACTACATCAAAAGGCGATGGCCCCATCCCACGGGGAGATGTATTCCAGTCGATAAATAATATCTTCCCTCCTTTTTTTAAAATTCTTTTAGCTTCGTCGATAAGTCCAAGCTTATCTTCTGCTTGGAATAAAACATTTGCAATGATAACTGCGTCCATAGAGTGGTCAGCAATCTTCGTACCATTTTTCTTTTCTATATCACCCCAGATGCATTCTATGTTTGTAGATCCGACTTCTTTTATCTCACTTTCAAATTTCTTTACTAAACCTTTTTGAACTTCGATAGCATAGATGTGCCCTGTATGACCGACATGTTTAGATGCAGACAAAGAGTAAGCTCCTGTCCCAGATCCTAAGTCTGCAACACGCATACCTTCCCTTAATCCTAGTTTGAGAATATTTTGTTCTGGGTTTGAAAACATGTTTATATTATAACACCCTGCCGTTAAATTTGGAAACTTATAAGCACGTAATAGATGCGATAGAGTCACCAGCATGAAGCTTCATGATAGTTACTCCTTGAGTTTGACGTCCGGAAGTAGGTATAGACTTGAGATCCACACGTATCACTTGACCTTTCTGTGAGACAGCAATGATTTCATTCTCTTCACCAACTATTTTAGCAACGATGAGCTTGCCTGTCTTTGGAGTTACCTTCGCAGTTTTGATTCCTGAACCACTTCTCTTTTGAGTTTTGTATTCTTTGATGTTTGTTTTCTTACCTAATCCATTTGAAGAAAGAGTTAAGAAAGATTTAGCAGTGTCTCCCTTGGCAATACGATCAACTCCTATGATGAAGTCACCTTTTCCAAGCTTCATAGCCCTGACTCCTCCTGCCCCACGTCCCATCTCACGAACATCACTTTCTTTGAATCTTATAGACTGACCATTTGTTGTTGCAAGCATGATATCATCACCTTTTACCACAGCAAGAACTGCTTCGAGCTCATCATCCTTATCAAGCTTGATAGCGATAAGTCCACTTCTACGTACATCTTTGAAGCTTTCTGCGGCAACTTTCTTTGTGACTCCCATCTTGGTTACCATCATAAGGTGCTCTACTGTCTTCTTTGTCTCTTTATCTATCGGCAAAATTGAGGTTACCTTCTCGTCACCTTCCAGAGCCATAAAGTTCATTATGGACTTACCTTTTGTCGCGCGTTTTCCTTCTGGTATATCGTACATCTTTATCTGGTAAGCTTTTCCTTTATTGGTAAAGAATAGTAATTCACTGTGAGTACTTGCAGATACGAGCATGGTTACAAAATCTTCATCTTTAGTTTCAATATCGATGACTCCCACTCCACCTCTCTTTTGAGTTCTGTACTCTCCTGGGTCTGTACGCTTTACATAGCCACCCTTGGTGAATACAAGGACAGACTCTTTCTCAGGAATGAGGTCTTCATCATTGATAGACTTCACTCCACCTTTGACGATGCGTGTGCGTCTCTCATCACTATACTTTTCTTTTATTTCGGCAAGTTCATCACTAATGACTTTCAGCATCTTCTTTGGACTAGCGAGCAATGTCTCGAGAGCTTTGATAAGTTCTTGCTTTTCTTTAAGTTCAAGTTCTACGTTCTTTCTCTCAAGACCGGCGAGCTTCTGAAGTTTCATCTCAAGAATGGCTGTCGCTTGTAAGTCAGAGAACTTAAACTCTTTCATCAAGTTGAGCTTGGCTGTAGCAGTATCTTTAGAAGCACGAATGACAGATATTACGCGATCGATATGGTCGAGAGCTTTCTTAAGCCCAAGGAGTATATGCTCGCGTTCTTTAGCTTTCCTTAAGTCAAACTCTGTACGACGACGAACAACTTCGATTCTGTGACCGATAAATTCTCCAAGCAAACTCTTAAGTGAAAGTGTCTGAGGTACACCGTCGACAAGAGCCACAATGTTGTAGTTGAAAGACTGCTCGAGTTGTGTATGTTTATAGATATAGTTGAGAACTTTCTCCGGTATAACTCCACTCTTTAGATCGATAGCAATACGAATATCCTTTGTAGATTCATCACGAAGACCTTTCACTCCTTCCAGCTTTTTTTCTTGTACAAGAAGAGCAATAGACTCGATAAGATTTGATTTGTTTACTCTATAAGGAATAGAAGTAATGATAATCTGGTACGTTCCTGACTTTTGCTCTACTATCTCAGCTTCACCACGAGTCACAACTCCACCACGTCCTGTCGAGTAAGCGTGAAGCAAGTCTGTCTTATTGTAAGCAACCCCTCCTGTCGGAAAGTCTGGACCTTTGACGAATTCCATAAGATCTTCTGTCGAAGCATCTTTGTTGTCTATCAAGTGTATAGTTGCATCAATGACTTCAGCCAAGTTGTGTGGAGGAATATTTGTCGCCATACCAACAGCGATACCCAAAGTACCGTTTAGAAGTAGACTCGGTACAGCAGTAGGAAGAACTACCGGCTCCTTGCGAGTCTGATCGTAGTTCGGATGGAAGTCTACTGTCTCTTTTTCTAAATCAAGAAGTAGCACAGATGATATCTTTGACATCTTAGCTTCCGTATAACGCATAGCAGCTGCTCCATCACCATCGATAGAACCAAAGTTACCTTGTCCGTGAATAAGTGGATATCGATAAGAAAAGTCTTGAGCCATACCTACCATCGTATCGTAAACAGCCACATCACCATGAGGGTGGTACTTTCCGAGCACATCTCCCACTACGGCTGCCGACTTACGAAAACGAGAAGAAGCAGTAAGACCCATCTCATTCATCGCATAAAGAATACGACGATGCACGGGCTTGAGTCCATCACGAACATCAGGAAGTGCACGATCAGTAATAACCGACATCGCATAGTCGATAAAAGAATCTTTCATCTCACGACTAATATCAACTCCTATAACATTCACATGTTCTTTTTTTATTTCTTCTGGTTGTTCTTTTGGCATATTATTAGTTTGTATATTCTACTGGTATTAAATCTATCTTTTTTTCTGGGGTTGGAGTTGTCTCAGCTTTTACTCCTTCTATAGAACTTGAAGCTTTACCGACACTCGCACTTACATTCTTGTATGTATCAGAGATAGAGTTAGTGAAAAGTTTGAACGGTTTAATATCTTCATTTGTTTGTTCTGCAACTTTCGGATTACTAAAACGAGTGCCTAAATTATATATCCAAATAAAACCAACGATAGCCATACACAAAACAAGAGAGACGATGAATATAAACTTGCGTGTATCTTCATCTTTTGATTGTATTTTTTTAATATATGCTTTCATATTCGATTTAGTGAAATCGTGCCGCACAACCATCCTTTTAGCGCGGTAGACCCCAATTAACTTGATAATACTACTATTTCTCCTTCTCGGCCGATTAATTCCTTAGCCTTAATTGTAAACTTATCTATAGGTGTCACCTTATCTTGACCACCTTCTTTGAGGAACGCCTTGAGTGTCTTCTCATCATAATCCATAGGTATAATAACCTTTGGTTCAAGAGAGACAGCTAATTTATACGCTTCAGTAGGATCAAGTAAATCATGATTACCAATAGGAACAAAAAGAATATCAGGTGAACCTATTTGACCACGAGTTTCAGCAGTAATTTTACTGTTAGACATACAGCCAAGGAAACAAATAGAAATATTCTCAATCGTGAGAGAGTAAATTGTATTTATAAATTTCTTTTCACTAAGCATTGTCTCTGTCATTATACCTTTTATAAAAATTCCTTTGATCTCGTAGTCACCAGGACCTTTCACAGCAAAAGGAACAGTCTCTCCATGCGAGACCATATCGAAACCATTATAATCTGGATGGTTGGTTGTAGAGAGTGCTATATCAGAACCAAAACGTGCTCCTTTAATATCTAATTTTGAATCTTTGCTTATAGGGTTGACTGCCATTACTAAACTTCCTTGTCCGATCTTAAAAAATTGCTTTCCTAGGTATGTAATAATCATCTGTATATTATATCAAATCATCAAAAAAATAACAACTAAAAAAATATTAAAAATATTAAAAAATACACTATAACCCCTCAAATCCCTCAAAATCTTTAGACAGGCCTCCAAGGCCTGTCTGGAAGACTTTCCATTATTTCGGCAGTTTTTTCATCTTCAAGTAGAGATTTCTTCCCTCTTTCTTCCCTAACTATAGAAACTATCTCCTCACAATGTTTTTTAAACTTATTTACTCCTCCAAAAATCTCTAAAATATTTTTACCCTCTTTATCAGATATCAAATTAAATTTATTATTCTCATATTCAAAATCACCAGAAAAAACTAATTCATTTTTATTTTCTGGTATATTATGAATTAAATAGTTTTTATTAACAT
>CAITEG010000024.1 GCA_903891365.1 uncultured bacterium | reverse complement strand
GGGGACAACCATTTTCTTTACAACACACTATATGGAGGAAGCAGATAGAATAGCAGACAAGATAGCTATTATTGATCATGGCAAAATTATTGCTTCTGGTACATCAGCCGAATTAAAAGAAAAAACAAATACTAATTCACTTGAAGACGCTTTCCTTTCTTTGACTGGCAATGTTATTCGTGAAGAGTCAGCTACATCTGTCGATCAGATGCGTACAAGTCGTAGAATGTGGAAAAGATAATGAATTAAAATATGAAAATATACATCCTTTGGTTAAGACAAATTAAAAGATATCTACGCTCTAAATCTAGAATTTTAGGTTCTTTGGCTCAGCCACTCCTTTTCCTTTTGGCGATGGGTTATGGTTTTGGTTCTGTGTATCAAAAAGCAGGAGAGGGGAACTATATAAATTTCCTAGCTCCCGGGATTATCGGTATGAGTATTATCTTTACTTCTGTTTTTACAGGAATAGAGATTATTTGGGATAGACAGTTTGGCTTTTTGAAAGAAATGATGGTGGCTCCAATGTCACGTTTGAATATTATGATAGGCAGGACAATGGGAGGAGCAACCGTCGCTACAATGCAAGGCCTCATCGTCCTTGCTCTCGCTGTTATTTTTGGTTTTCATCCATATAGTTTTATTGGAATATTACTTACGATTCCTATAATGTTTTTGGTGGCTCTTCTTTTCACAGCTCTCGGTACAATGATTGCTTCACTTCTTGATGACATGCAAGGCTTTCAGCTCATAATGAATTTTCTTATAATGCCACTTTTCTTTTTATCAGGAGCCTTATTCCCACTTGATAATCTACCTAAAGCATTAAGCTTTATTACAAAGCTCGATCCACTCTCTTATGGGGTAGATGCTTTTAGATCTCTGCTTATAAATACAAGTCACTATGGTCTTGGTTTAGATTTAACCGTCCTTTCTATTGTCACTGCTATTTTCTTATGGCTTGGAAGTTATTTCTTTAAAAAGATACAGATTTAATCATAAAATAGATAAAAGTTATCCACTTGCCAAGATTAAGACCTTCTGGTATGATTTCTCTTATGTTTAGGTTAAATTATTATTCAAATAAAATTGGTCCAAAGAGCATTATGTAAACCGCCCAAAGCGGTTTTTTTAATACAAAATTATGGAAAAATATAAAGAAAAATTATTAAATAGTTTAAAGTTGCATATTGATTTTATCCGTCTAAAAGTCAAAGAACAGTTAGAAGTCACTAAAGTTTTGGCTAGTAAAAGTTTGAAAGATATATCAAGAATGAGACCAGAAGATCAAATGGTTCAGATGCAATTAGTCGCTAATGCTCAAAATAGAGTATTAGAGCTTCATCATTTAGATGGATCTCCTTACTTTATAAAGTGCTCTATTGTTGATGAAAAAGGAGAAAAGAAAAATTATTTTTTTTCTAAGCATCAGTTTTCTGAAGAGTCCATCTATTCGTGGGTATCACCAGTAGCCTCGATTCGTTTTGAAAATCCAGGAAAGGCCTCGTATAAGCTTCCAGATGGAACTACTAAAACGGTAATGATAAAGCAAAAGGAGCAGTATATGATAGTTGATGGTAAGGTTATATTCTTTGCCCTAGAAGGAGAAGGTAAACCAAGAGAACTTGTATATCAGGAGCATTTTACAAAGCAAAAAAGTGAATTTGCTCTTCCTGAAATCGTAGCTCAGATAGAGAAGGCTCAAGATCAAGTCATTCGTGCAAGTCATAGAGGACCTCTTGTTATTTCAGGTCCAGCCGGTTCGGGGAAGACGACCCTTGCTCTCCATCGAGTAGCTTATCTAACGCAAGCCCCAGACACCTCTTTGTTTTATCCAGCTAGATCTATTTCTGTTTTTGTTCAAGACATTGGTACTAAAGAATATTTTAGTACTCTTTTACCTGGGCTTGGAATAAATGATGTAAATATTACAACCTTTGCGGAGTGGGCATTAAAGATATTGGATACCGATGATTATTCATATATAGAAAGATATGGAAAGAATGAAGAAGAGAAAGATATTTATGAATACCAAAAGTTAAAAATTTTAAGAGGTAAAGTCATTCCTAATTGGAATAAGAACATAACAGCTATTTTAAATGGTGTATACAATAACAGTTTTACTAAAGATGCTTTAGAATTATTTGATAAACAAAAGAAGGAAAAAAGATTAGATAGATTTGATCTAGTAATCCTTTTAGAATCTTATTATAAAAAGTTTGGAAAATTTGAATTAAAGAGATGGTATAAGACTTTTGTGAAAGATAAAATTGTAAATAAGATAGAGAAAACTCCAGCTGTATATTCACTTATGATTGTTGATGAATTCCAAAATTATCTTCCAGAACAGTTACGAATTTTAAAAAATTGCCAACAAGAAGATACAAAGTCTGTTGTATATGTAGGTGATATTGCTCAACAAGTTAAACTTGGAACTGTAAGGAATTGGGAAGAAGTAGGGGAAGTTATTCCTATAGACAAAAATATTAAATTAAATAAAGTTTATAGAAATACTAAAAATATTCTTTCTTTTATAAAGAGTCTAGGATATAAGGTAGAAATACCTGAAGAAGTGAAGATCGGTCCTGCTATACAGGAAGTCAAAATAAATAAGGAAGAAGAGGGGATAAGGCATATAAAAGAATACATATCGAAGTATGAAAATGGTAGTATTGGTATAATATCAAAAGATGAAGAAAGTCTTCTTATCTACAAAAAAGAATTTTCTGACAATAAAAATATACACGTCTTGACTATGCTTGAGTCGCAGGGGGTAGAGTTTGATCTAGTCTTTATAGTAGGAGTAAGTAAGAGAGCATTTGAAATTAAACATCACATAGATGTTATTCCTGAACATATAGAAGAGAGAGAAAGAATGCAAAGGGACCTTCTTTATGTGGCTCTGACTCGTGCTATTACTGAGCTACATATTTTGGGAGAAGAGAAATTAAGTGATGTTATTAAATTATAATATTTGAATTTTTGTATTTTTGTGCTATAATATACACATATAATTTTGACCTTATTTCTGTAGGGTTTATTTATTTTTATTCACTAATTTACAAAACCAATGATCAAAAAAACAAAAATAGTAGCAACCATAGGCCCAGCCACAACTTCTGTAGAAATGCTCTCAAAGCTTCTTAAAGCTGGGATGAATGTTGTCCGCCTCAACTTCTCACACGGAGACTTTGCTGAACATCAGGAAAAGGTAGATAATTTCAAACTAGCAATGAAAGCGACAGGTATAAGTGGCGCCGTGTTGCAAGATCTTTCAGGCCCTAAGATTCGCTTAGGAGAGTTTAGTACAGAGAGAGTAGAACTTAAGGCTGGTAATACTATAACTATCACAACAAAGAAGATAATTGGTAATGAAAAAATAGTTTCTATAAACTACCCACTTTTCCCTAAAGAAGTTAAAAAAGGAGATATGATAATGGTGGATGATGGTAAAAAGAAATTTGAAGTAGTAAGTGTAAAAGGAGAAGAAGTCCTCTGTAAGATCATCGTCGGTGGAGATACAAAGGGTCGCCGTGGGGTCAACCTTCCAGACTCAGATCTCTCTATCAAGTCACTCACTCTTAAAGATATAAAAGATATAGACTTTGGTATTAAGAACAATGTAGACTTCTTTGCTTTCTCTTTTGTCCGCACACCACAGGATGTAGTAGATCTCAGAACCATTTTAAATAAAAGAAAATCAAAAGCAAAAATAATCGCCAAGATTGAAACTCCGCAAGCCGTAAAGAATATCGATGAGATACTTGAGCTTTGCGATGGACTCATGGTGGCTCGTGGAGACCTAGCTATTGAAGTTCCTGCTGAGAAGGTTCCTATGATACAAAAGATGCTTATTAAAAAGTGTAACGAAGCGGGTAAGATTGTGATTACTGCTACTCAGATGCTTGAGTCTATGATAAAGAGTCCTGTCCCTACTCGTGCAGAAGTTTCAGATATTGCCAATGCAATACTAGATGGCACAGATGCAGTGATGCTTTCAGAGGAGACAACATTAGGTATGTACCCAGTTGAAGCTGTGAAGATGATGAGTAAAGTTGCTTTTGATATAGAGCACAATTATCCTGAGAGAAAAGTTATACCAACAGTTGAAAGAGGTGGACGTTCTGTCACAGATTCTATAACTGGTTCTGTCGTAAAAATAGCCCACGATCTTGATGCGAAAGCAATCATTGCTCTTACAAAGACTGGCTATACTGCTCGTATGATTTCTCGGCATAAACCAGAATCTCCAATAATCGCTGTCTCTTATGATGTTTCCACTTACCATCAACTCAATCTTTCTTTTGGTTGTTTGCCTGTGTTGATAGATGAATATAAAGAAGTGGGTGTTGCATTCAGAAATCTAAGAGATTATTGTCTAAAGAATAAAATATTAAATAAAGGGGATAAAGTTGTAATAGTTGCTTGTTCTTCAACTGAGAAGAAGGATATTTCTGCGAATACAATCGTGGTAGAGACTATATAATAAAGGTGCTAGAATAAAAATATATGGCACACCAAGGAAACGTCTGGGATCGAGAATATAAAAACCCCAAGCTTGTAACAGGCAAGAGTGATCCTCAGGCTGATACTTTGCGTTTCTTAAAATTTCTCAAAAAAGAACAGAAATTTAGAGTAGAAGATAGGAATATTCTAGATCTTGGTTGTGGTACAGGTAGAAATGCAAATTATTTGGCAGACTTAGGGAATAAAGTTATCGGTATTGAAATCTCAAAAACTGCTTTATCTCTCGCAAAAACCCGTGCACAAGAGATGGGGATAAATGTTGACTATAGACAAGGGGATATCGGAGAGAAGTATGATATAGAAGATGAGTCCATTGATGTAATTCTCGATATAACTTCTTCAAATTCACTTGATGAAAAAGGGAGAGAAATTTATTTGGAAGAAGTTGCTAGAGTTCTAAAAAGCCCGACTTCGCCAAAGGCTACATCGGGCAAAGGTGGATGCTTCTTTGTTCGTGCACTTTGTAAAGATGGTAACCAGAATGTAAAGAATCTCCTCAAAATAAGTCCAGGCAGAGAATACGATACTTATGTATTAAAAGATATCGGACTTACAGAACGCGTATTTTCCAGAGAAGACTTCATAAAGATGTATAGTAAATATTTTAAAATTTTAAGCTTAGAGAAGAAAACCAGCTACACTACCTTTAATGATCGCATATATAAACGCGATTATTGGCTCGCATATATGACTAAATAGTAATTGGTGAACTTCATTTACATATATACGCCATGGCGTATATATGTAAATGCGTATTTTACCGTGGGAATGAAGAAAAAGGGAGATTGTGATAATATGGGTATATGACTAAAGGCAGTATTGGAGTATTTGATTCAGGATTAGGTGGACTTTGGGTACTTAAACACTTAAAAGATAAGCTTCCGGAGTATAACTATATTTTTCTTGGTGACCAAGCCAATGTGCCATTTGGGGGCAAGACCCCAGATGAGCTTTTTGTTATTGCAACTCGCGCACTGGATTATCTGTATGGGGAGAAGAATTGTATGGGGGTAATCCTTGCTTGCAATACTATCAGCTCAACTATCTATGATAGACTCCGAGACTGGAAAGATGAGAAATATTTTGGGCGAATTCTTTTTGGTATTGTTCGTCCTACGGTGGAGTCAATCGATAAACAAAAACCAGTTGTAATTTTTGCTACCCCTCGTACATGTGAGTCGGAAGTTTATGAAAAGTTTTTAAGTGAGAATGTCAGGAATTATGTGAAGATTCCAATGCCTCAACTCGCTTACTTGATAGAGAATGGAGGTGATACACTTGCGTATATAAAATATTTTAAAGATATGATAGGGAGTGATATAGAAAGTGGAGCGCTTCTTTGCACACACTATGGTATAGTTCGCGACGATTTCAAGAAAGCTTTTCCCGGAGTAAAGACTTGGATTTATCAAGAGGATTTGATACCAAAATATTTAGTAGATTATTTTGTAGAATTTCCAGATAAAGAAGCCTTTTTTGAGCACGGAGGGGAGTTTTCTATCTTAGTTACAGCTGAAAGTGATGTATTTAATGAGTTTACAAGGGAATGGTTCGGAGAAAAAGTGAAGCCTCTTAATATCAAATTATAAATGATATAATGAAATTATGAATGAAAATACCTTTGAAGTAGAGTACAAGAAGCTCAATAAAGCCCAAAAGGAAGCTGTAGATACTATCGATGGCCCAGTAATGGTGGTAGCAGGTCCTGGTACTGGTAAAACCCAGATTCTTACTCTTCGTATAGGGAACATTTTAAAGAAGACGGACACGACGGCGGATAGTATACTCTGTCTTACTTTTACAAACTCAGGTGTCTCTGCAATGAGAAAGAGACTTGATAGCTATATCGGCGAGGATTCTAGGAAAGTTATTATCTCTACTTTTCACTCTTTTGCAAACTCTCTTGTTGAGAAGCATTATGAGCTTCTATACTTCCCGCAAATGCCCGAGCTTCTCTCCGACAATGAAGCAGTTTTCTTAGTGGATGAAATTTTGCACAATAATGACTGGGAGTATATCTCACCACGTGGGAATCCAGCCATGTATTTCAGTGACTTAAAGCAACTTATCTCTATCCTTAAACGTGAGCGTATTACTGCGGTAGAGTTTCAGTCTTTTATAGAAAGTGATATTAAAAATCTAAAAGAAGATCCCGATAACATCTCTTCTAGAGGTGAAAGTAAAGGAAGTTTAAAGAAAGAAATAGAGAAGAAGATCGAGCAACTAATGCGCACGAAAGAAGTCGTAGAATTTTACAGACTTTACGAAGATAAGAAGAAAGAAATGGCACTTATGGACTACGACGACGTCCTTGAATATGCTGTCAGACTTGTTGAAGAATATGAAGATGTCAGAAGCGATATCAAAGAGAATTATCTATATGTACTTGTAGATGAGCATCAAGACTCAAGTGGAGTTCAGAATAGTTTTCTCAAGGCTGTCTGGAAAGATGAAGAGAAACCAAATATTTTTGTAGTGGGGGATGATCGTCAGCTCATATATGCTTTCTCTGGGGCCTCACTTTCTTATTTCGAAGAGTTTTCACATATTTTTGGGAAAGCCAAGCTCATAGTTTTGACAGAGAATTATCGCTCAACAGCACCTATTTTAAATATTGCTGATAGCTTGCTCAAGAGTTCTATTACAGATGAGAAATTGAACAGTAACAGAAAAGGAAACCATAAAATAATGCTCTCTGGCTATACCTTTCCTCGCGATGAGGTTATCGGTGCCGGTCTTTACTTCAAAGAGAAGATTGAGAAAGGTGTGGATCCAAATGAATGCGCCCTTCTAGTGCCGAAGAATTACAATGTCCGTGCTGCTATATCTATACTCTCTGATATGGGTCTTCCTGTTTCTTCTGGTAAGAGTTTGTCACTCTTTTCTGTAGTAGAAGGGGACTTCCTCCGAAGAGTTTTAAATATAATAGTAGATCCAACGGAAACTATTTCACTTTCTAAATCCATTCTCGATAAGACAAGCGAAATACCTTATCTTCTCGCCCATAACTTTTTAAAGAATACAAAAGCCGATAAACTCACTGTCGAAGAACTAATAGCTTACGGAGGAGATGGTCACCTTTTCACAGGGGAGAATCCAATATCAAAATGGGGTAAAAAGTTAAGTAGCTGGATAAATGATCTTCAAGGTGAATTGCCCAGTAGTATAGTAAGTCATATTGGCAATGAATTTCTTATCAATACTTCAAAAGGTAGTGATGAGCTTCTGACTCGAGTAGAAGTTGTCCGTAGTTTTATACATATAGCGATGCTTTATGAAGAGAATAATAAGAAAGCAACTCTTTGTGACTTTTTAGAATATATCGATAGACTTGAGTCTTATAATACTCACATAGAGCTCGCTAAATTTGGCAATGATACAGGCATAAAAGTGATGACCCTGCATAAGTCCAAGGGTCTTGAGTATGAATGCGTCTGGGTGGCTCATATGAACGAAGAGACACTTATGTCGGAGAAGAAGGGTGGCTTTATTTTGCCTGAAAAGATCAAAGAGCATATAAGTAAAAGGAATATTGAAATGGCAAAACGTGAGCTTTATGTGGCTATAACTCGCGCCAAAGAGTTCTGCACTCTTTCTTATGCTGTAGAGAATTACAATGGCTCCACTATGGAGGTAGCTTCGATAATTGCCGACTTGGAAGATATTCATTTCACGAAAAAGACGCCCGAGGAGACAGAGAAAGAATTACTCTCTGTCGGACCTGAAATATATGTAAATAAAAAAGCTAAAGGGGAGGAAGATATGCTGGAGAGTATAAAGAAGTTGGTGGTGGACAACTATAGTAGTATCAAAGTCTCCGTTTCAATGCTAAATAACTTCTTTGAATGCTCTTACAAATGGTATTTTAGAAACTTTTTAAGACTTCCAGAAGTGAAGATGGTCCACCTTTCTCTTGGGACGGTTGTTCACGCGACAATCGAATATATATTAAACGATAAGGATTTACCGAAAGAAAAAGAGATAAAAGACAGGATTAGATTTGAATTTGAAAAGGAAGGAGTAGTGGATGAGAATGAATTACGAAGACTTTCAAAAGATGCGTATGAGGCAGTTTCGAATTGGGTGAAGAATTACTATCCACTTTTAGAAAAAGAATATAAGACAGAGCGCTCGGTGTCTTTCATAGATAAAAAGAATTTTCCAAACTTACAGATGTATGGGAAGATTGACCTTACTGAGTATCTACCTAGTGGAGAGATATATGTGACGGACTTTAAGACAGGTTCGGTAAAAACGAAAGGTATGATAGAAAAGATAAATGAAAGAGGTCAGATGTCCGATCTTATGCGTCAGCTCAGTATGTATTCTTATCTTATAAAAGGAAAGAGGGACGATATAAAAGTTACAAATTCGAAGCTCTTATTCTTGGAAGCTGAGACAGGAGATAAGAATAGTATTTATCAGACGAGAGTGACAGACGAGCAGATAGATTTACTCAAGAAAGATATCAAAGAATACGATGAAGCCCTCTCTTCTGGTTCTTGGATAGACAGAGATTGCCACTTTAAACCCTATGGTACTGGTTCTATGGAATGTGAATATTGCAAGATGGCCAAACGATTATTTAATATTTAATAATAAGATTTTCCTTACCCCCACAATATAAATTATCCCATCTCGGGAATGGGAGAGCTTAATTTTTGGTAAAACAGCATGAAAATGCTATATTCTATATATGGAAGAATACAAACAAGGAAGTTTGCACCCACTGACACTCGTTACCAATGAAGCTGTATCTATCTTTAAAGATTTGGGTTTTGTTGTAGCACTTGGTCCTGAAGTGGAAGATGAGTGGCACAATTTCGATGCACTCAACGTTCCTAAAGATCACCCCGCTCGTGATATGCAAGACACCTTTTTTATAAAAGATAAAGAGGGTTTTGTTCTTCGTACTCATACTTCAAATACCCAGATTAGATATATGGAAGAATTAGTTAAGAGTGGAGGTAAGCCACCATTCGCTATTGTGGTTCCAGGAAAAGTTTTCAGGAATGAATCGACCGATGCCGGACACGAAATGCAATTCCATCAGATAGAAGGCCTTATGATCGGTAAAGATATATCAGTAGCTCATATGAAAGGTGTGCTTCTAGAATTTTTCAAAAGAATGTTTCCAGGGGAGAATGTCGATATGAGACTTCGTCCTAGCTTTTTCCCATTCGTGGAGCCAGGATTTGAGATAGATCTTAAGAAGGGGGACAAATGGTTTGAACTTCTTGGAGCAGGTATGGTCCATCCTAATGTTCTTAAAAACTGTGGAATTGATGGCGAAGAGTATCTAGGTTTTGCACATAGTTTGGCTAAAAAGTTTGGGTTACTTAGGGATAAAATTAGGCCACCAGCCACTGTGGGTAAGCCAGAAATCAAAGCCCAAGTGGTGC
>CAITEG010000023.1 GCA_903891365.1 uncultured bacterium | reverse complement strand
CTTGAAAATATAAAAAATGAAAATCCTGCTGAGACATTTAATTCAACTGAAATGATAAAAGAAATGACTGGTGGTTCAGAAAAGATAGAAAAATTTGGACGAGGTTATGATAATGCTTTGAATATGTATGCTAGTTCTTTAACTAATCCAATCGATTTAGAAAAATATAAAGATATCTTTTCCCAACTTGCACCAGAAGATAGAGCTAAAACCGAGAAAGGAATTATAGGTTTAAAAATTAAGAATACCATGCTTAATTGGGGTGTGCCTGAAGTAGAAGCAAAGTTTTCTGAAGATATTAAGAACTACTCAGAAATGTTTCCAAAATCAGTAGAAAGTGCAAAAATGTATGCAACAATGACTACTCCTAATTTCAATCCAACAAAATTTCAAGAAATGTATAATATTTCTGGATCACAACTTCGTGAAATGCTTCAAAATACTAAAGATAAAATGATTGAAGATGTTAAAAAAGAAGAAAATATTGATACAAAGAAATTATTGCAATACTATCAAGAACGCATTGATAATACGAAAGATTCAAGTGAAAAATCTAAGCTTCAGAGTACTCTTCAAGATAAAATGAATGAAATAATGAATGTTACGACAAAAAATAAAATTGATAAAATTAATGAAGACTATCTAAAAAGAGTTGAGCAAGTAAAATAATATAATGTCTCCCACCAGTCCGACTGGTTGGGAACATGGTTTAGGTGTGATGTCAATAATTTCGAGGGTGCATTTATGCATTGCTTTTTTGGGTAAAAAGCTATAAAATACGGCTATTATGTGGAAAACAAGAATTACAGCATTACTCATCTTATTATTGGGCGTAGGTATTGGTTTTTTTGTTTATAAATCAGAAATCAGGCATCAAGCTTTAGTTGCTAAGAATGCGACAGCTACAACAAAAGCATCTCCTACTGGACTTGCGAAGTTTCCATTCAAGCTTGGCCTTGATCTCTCAGGTGGTACACACTTGGTCTACAGAGCCGATGTCTCACAAGTCGCTGCGACTGAAGTTGCTGACTCTATGTCCTCTCTTCGTGATGTTATCGAAAGACGCATCAATATTTTCGGAGTTTCTGAGCCTAGTATACAAGTTCAAGATGGTGGATTCTCAAACCAAGGTGAACAGCGCCTCATCGTAGATCTTCCAGGAGTTACAGAAGTCTCTCAAGCTATAGATATGATCGGTCAGACTCCAGTTCTTGATTTTCGCACAGAAAATCCTGTTAAGGATGCTCCAGCACAAGCAACTGTCGGTAAAGATGGTAATGTAGTTCTAGATCCTTATTCTTCTAAATATGTAAAGACAGAGTTGACTGGTCGCTTCCTTGATAAAGCAATTCTTGAATTTAATCAGAATACTGGAGAGCCTACAGTAGCACTTCAATTCAACGACGAAGGAGCAAAACTTTTTGAAAAGATTACAAGAGAAAATATCGGCAAGACTGTCGCTATCTTCCTCGATGGTTCTCCTATCTCAATTCCAGTTGTGAACGAAGCTATCACTGGAGGCAAAGCTCAGATTTCTGGAAACTTTAAGCCAGCTGAAGCGAAGACTCTCGTCGGACGCTTAAACTCAGGAGCTCTCCCTGTACCTATAGAACTTATTTCCACAGAAACTATTGGTCCATCTCTCGGAGCAAAAGCAACAGAAGCTGGAGTACAGGCTGCTCTTATCGGCTTCTTGGCTATCGCTTTATTCCTCATAATCTGGTACAGACTTCCAGGTATGATCGCTGTCGTCGCTCTCTCTATCTATGCTGTTACTATGATGGCTATCTTCAAGCTTGTGCCAGTCACTTTGACCGCAGCAGGTATTGCAGGCTTCATCATCTCGATAGGTATTGCGGTGGATGCGAACGTCCTTATCTTTGAACGTATTAAAGAAGAGCTTAGAGCCGGAGGTAATGTAGCAGACTCTATGCACAACGGCTTCAAGAGAGCATGGCTTTCAGTTCGTGACTCAAACATCTCAAGTATCATAACTGCTATCATCCTTTACTGGTTTGGTACAACTCTTATAAAAGGATTTGCATTAGTATTCCTTATCGGTGTTATCGTTTCTATGATTTCTGCAATTTCTATCACTCGTTTGTTCCTCTACACTCTCAATATTAAGAAGACGAGTTCGTTTACTAATTTCTTGTTTGGGTCGGGCTTTAGTAGTGCTAAATCACAAAAATAATTTATGTTCATAATTAAACACAAAAAAATATTCGTTTGGATTTCTATAGTTTTAGTTACTTTATCCATCGGTGCTATAGCATACTTTGGCCTCAATATGGGTATCGACTTTAAAGGTGGATCTCTTACAGAAGTAGAGTATACAAATGCTCGTCCAGACCAAGCAACTTTTGAAGCAAGTTTAAGCAATCTCTCCCTTGGGCAAATATTAGTTCAGCCTACAGGAGACAAGGGTTATAGTATCAAGACTCGTGCTGTCACAGATAAAGAGCATACAGCTATAGTGGCCGCTCTGGGTAAAGATGCTGTCGAGAAGAGTTTTACTTCTATCGGTCCATCAGTTGGAGCTGAGCTTGCTCGCAAGTCTCTACTTTCTTTCATCCTCGTTTCTCTCGGTATTATCTTTTGGATTGCTTTCTCTTTCCGTAAAGTTTCAAAGCCAGTTTCTTCTTGGAGATATGGACTTATCGCTATCGTAACTTTGATTCACGATATCATGATCCCAGTTGGAGTCTTCGCTGTCTTGAGCCACATCTTTGGAGTAGAAGTTGATACACTCTTTGTGGTGGCCATTCTAACTGTCCTTGGTCTTTCTGTCTCAGATACAATCGTTGTCTTCGACAGAATCCGTGAGAATATCCGCATCGGTCACTTTAAAACTTTTGAAGAAACAGTAGGGAACAGTATCTCTCAAGTTTACACTCGTTCTATTGCAACTTCTGCGACAGTTATCATTGCTCTTCTTGCTCTTGTGTTCTTCGGACCTAAGAGTACAAAAGTTTTTGCTATGATGCTGACAGCTGGTATGTTCTTTGGAACGTACTCAAGTATATTCCTCGCAAGTCCACTTCTAGTATTCGTACAAGGTTGGCAGAAAAAGAAATAATCTTTATACACAAAGACAAATGCCCCGCCGACTTTGTCGGCGGGGCATTTGTGATATAATTACAGGATACCCAATTAAAGTCGTTTTATTAATTAATAATCAGCGTCTCGCTAAAAGGACGGTTGCGAGACATGATTTCGCAAAATTATATGTCAATAATATACACAGTTTTAGGTTTAATAGTCGCTTTTAGTTTGTTTTTAATCTATAAATACAATAGTTTTGTTTCTTTGAAGAACCGTGCTAGTGAAGCTTGGGCTGATATCGACGTCCAGCTTAAGCGTCGTTATGACCTTATTCCAAACTTGGTAAATACAGTGAAGGGTTATGCTACTCATGAATCTACTGCATTTGAGAAGGTTTCAGAGGCTCGCTCACGTGCTATGCAGGCAGGAACCAAGGCCGAGAAGGGAGAAGCCGAGAATGCTCTTACGGGGACACTTAAGTCACTCTTTGCTATCTCAGAAGCTTATCCAGAATTGAAAGCAAATACAAACTTCCTTCAATTACAAAGTGAACTTTCAGATACAGAGAACAAGATTCAAGCTGCTCGCAGATTCTACAATGGCAACGTCCGTGACTTCAATACTGGCGTCCAAATGTTCCCAGGCAATCTTATCGCTGGTATGTTTAAATTCACAGCATTAGAATTCTTTGAACTTGAAAAAGATAGCACAGAGAAGAACCCAGTAGAAGTTAAATTTTAAATAAATGAATTTGAATATTAAAAAATCAAAGAATCATAAATTTCATTCATTAATCAAATTATACATTTTGGTTACTCTTTATGGCTGTTCTGGGATTGTGTTTGCTAGAGGAGGTGGAGGAGGCTCAGGTGGTGGAGGAG
>CAITEG010000022.1 GCA_903891365.1 uncultured bacterium | reverse complement strand
GCATTAATGGCTCTTTCACTGTTGAGAACACCGGACAGCATAGAAACTCCCTGTTCTGTAAAAACATAGGGTGCATATCTAAGCCCGATTCCCCTATGTGCCAAGATAGTTGTCGCCTGAAATAAATCAGGAGATGACAATGAAATACAGTAAAAGATTCAAAGAATCAGTACTCAGGAAGGTATTACCTCCTGAAAACAGAAGCGTCCTGGAAGTAGCCAGAGAGATGGGATTATCGGACCAAACGATATATAACTGGAAAAAGATGCTTGAAAAAGGAGATCCATTATTGAATGAAGAGAGCAGTCCATCTTCAGTAGGCAGAATTGAAAAGTTCAATCTTCTCCTTGAAGGAAAGACTATATCAGAAGATGAATCCGGCAAGTGGCTCCGAGAGAAAGGACTACACAGCGAACATCTGAATCTCTGGGAGCAGGAGTTAAAAGACATTTTGAAAGATAAAGATACAGAACTGAGGCAGGAGAATACCCGACTTAAGAAAGATAAGAAAGAATTAGAAAAAGAACTTCGTCGAAAGGATAAGGCTTTAGCTGAGATGGCGGCACTTTTAATTCTTAAAAAAAAAGCGAATGCATTTTGGGGGGACAGAGAGGACGATTGATTTCTCTGGAAAATAAAATGCAGACAATTGAATTTATCAATGAAGCAACGAAGAATGGAGCCCGGAAGGATAAGGCATGTGCTGTACTTGATTTCAGTTTAAGATCATTTCAGAGATGGGAGAAAGAACGTTGCGAGGATAAGAGAAAAGGTGCAGTGAAAAGCGTTCCCCGAAAATTATCTGAGATAGAGAAACAGAGGGTACTGAGTATTGCCTGCGATAAGCAGTTTAAAGATCTGACACCGTATGAAATAGTAGCAATACTCGCTGAACAAGGACAGTATATAGCATCAGAGAGGACATTTTATCGTATTCTAAATATGGCGAATATGCTTCATCACAGAGGGAACAGTAAACCATGTCGTAAGAAAGGAAAGCCCGATGAATTGAGAGCAACCGGTCCGGATCAGGTCTGGTGCTGGGATATAACATTTTTAAAAACACCGGTACGTGGTTTATATTATTATTGCTACATGGTTAAAGATATCTGGACAAAAGAAATTGTCGGCTGGGAGATACATGAGACTGAGGATGTAGAAATCGCATCTATTTTATTCAGAAGGCTTCAGAATAAATATAAACTGAGAGGTATAAAACTGCATTCTGATAATGGCAATCCGATGAAGGGAGCAACGATGATTATGACATTATATAATCTTGGAGTGATACCTTCATTCAGCAGACCAAGAGTGAGCAATGACAATCCATATATTGAATCATTATTCAAAACTCTTAAGTATACCGCTGGTTATCCTGGTCAATTCAAAAACCTTATTCATGCAAGAGAATGGATGGCAGAGTTCGTTAACTGGTATAACACAGAACACAGACATTCGGCGATTGGTTATGTTTCACCGGCTCAAAGAAGAAGTGGTCTGTACAAAGAAATAATCAGTACAAGAAACAGAACGATGGAACAGGCGAGATTGCTTAATCCCGAACGCTGGGGTAACAGAATCAGAGTTTGGAATGCGACTGAAGAAATATTTTTGAATCCAAATGAAGATACGAAAGAGAGATTAAATCAAAAAAAGGTAGCTTAAAAAGCGACAACTTTGTTGACATAGAGCGAATGCTCCAAGAGTTCTCACTGTTGGCATTGGTCTTCTGCAACTCAACAAACTCTAAGAGGTCGGCTTCATTTAGAGAATTGGTCTTGCCCAGGTTTCGACCCGGATTAAGCTGATAAAACCATATCTTTCGTGTAGGAGCTCCTTTCTCAAAAAATAGCACAACTGTTTTT
>CAITEG010000021.1 GCA_903891365.1 uncultured bacterium | reverse complement strand
TATATAATTTTTAATTTATTTTTATGCATATTTAGGGATTATATTATTTCATAATCAATCGTCTTTTTATTCATATCTGCAGCTTTTACTTTGAACTTCACTTTGTCTCCGAGTGTATATCTTTTTTTTGTTTTCTGACCCTTTATACTCATAAACTTTTTATCAAAAATGTAGTAGTCATTTTTGAGGTCTCGCATACGGACCATACCTTCACACTTCGTCTCTTTTTCTTCTATATAGAGGCCCCATTCAGTGACTCCAGTTATGACACCTTCGTAACTTTGTCCTACATGACCTGACATATACTCTACTTGTTTATACTTTATAGATGCACGCTCGGCTTCGGCGGCTTCTTTCTCTTGACTGGAAGCTTCCTGACTCATGTGCTCATACTCATACCACTTTTCTTTTGGTATAGCTTTGTCAGCGAGGAATTCCTTAAGAAGCCTGTGAACTATCACATCAGGATATCTTCTGATAGGAGAAGTGAAGTGAGTATAGAATTTAAACCCAAGACCATAGTGTCCGATGTTCTTTGTGGAGTATATAGCTTTAGCCATGGTACGAATGATTGCTGTGTGAACAGTATCACGAAGGGGATTGTGTTCGAGTTTACCAATGAGAGCATTAATTTCCTCCGATGGAATTATCCCGTTTTTAAGTTTCAAATGGTAGCCAAGTTTCTTTAAGAACATAGCTAGGTCGCTCATCTTATCTTTATTTGGTAGGTCATGGATTCTGTAGAGGAAGACACCCTGGACTCCTTTCTTTTTCTCGGACATAAACTGTGCAACGCGACGGTTTGCAAGGAGCATGAATTCTTCTACAAGCTTATTCGTATCACCGCGAGTTTTAGTATAGACAGATATAGGTACACCCTTATCATCGAGCTTGAATTTAACTTCATCTTGCTCAAGCATTATAGCTCCTTCATCAAATCTTTTTTTATTTAACTTCTTAGCTATTTGATTTAATGTATGAAGTTCAGTATAGAAAGTTCCTTTCTTGTCATCAAGAATTTTCTGGGCATTCTCGTAAGTAAATCTTTTATTAGAATTTATAACTGTTTCCCCAAACCATTTTTTGTATATTTTTCCATCGTGATCGAGCTCAAAGATAGCTGAGAAGGTGAGTCTATCGACTCCTTCATTCAAACTACAAAGTCCATTGGAAAGTTCTTCAGGAAGCATAGGTATAGTGCGATCTACAAGATAGACAGAAGTTCCTCTACTTTGAGCTTCATGGTCAAGCTCGGTGTTTAATCTGACATAGTTCGAGACATCGGCGATATGGACTCCTATCTCAAAGTGACCGTTTGGAAGTTTTATAAAAGAGATAGCATCATCAAAGTCTTTTGCATCGACAGGGTCTATGGTGAAAGTAGTCACTCCTCGCATATCTTTGCGATTTTTCATATCAGCTTCTGTAATACCACGTAGAGCTATGCCTTTCGCTTCATTTTCTACGACAGTAGGGAATGATGCACTGAAACCTTTCTCAAGAGCAATAGCTTCCATCTCAGCATTGTGCTCCATCGGCATACCTAAAACTTTCTCAACTTTTCCTATGGGTGCTTTCTTGGCATCTTTCCAGTCAGTAATAACTACGAAAATTTTCTGACCGATTTTTGCTTTGTTCAACTGGTTTTCTGGTATTACGATGTCAGCATACATCCGAAGGTCACTAGGAACGAGGAAGTATGTATCGTTCTCTTTTTCAAGAACTCCTGCGTAACCTTTTTTAGAACGGCGGAGAATTTCGGAGACTTCACCTGTCCCCACTAATCCTGACTTTCTAGGATGGAGGAGAATCTTTACCGTATCACCGTGGCAAGCAGTATGTAGGAAGTTGTGGTCTACTTCGATAGGGTCGTCCTGACCTTTTACCCTGACACTACCAAAACCTTTGTGAGATATAGTAATAATACCTTCAACAAACCTGCTGACTTCTTTATTCCTTTGATGTGACCCCTTATTGTTTATATGACGTTCTTTACCCTTATATTGGTGTTTATTCTTGTTTTTCACACTGTCAGTATAGCATAAATATAAGGATAAGTGGTTCGTATTGATTATTAAAAAGATATATGGTAGTATTGCCTTACATATGTTAAAGATAAGATTACAAAGAATAGGGCGCAAGAATGATCCAGCTTTTCGTGTACTTTTGACAGATTCTAAAAACTCTGCAAAAAGTGGAAAGTTCAAGGAAATTTTAGGCTCATACGATTTAAAGAAAGGGGAAGTTTTATTCAAAGCAGACCGCATAGCTTACTGGATGAGTCACGGTGCACAAACTTCAGATACAGTTCACAATTTCTTGGTTAAACAAAAATTGGTTCCTGGAAAGATGAAGAATGTTCTCTCAAAGAAGTCTCCAACTAAAGCTCGTAAAGAACTCAAAAAAGCATAATTAAAAAGCTCCCCTGTTGGGGAGCTTTTTATGTTGCACTTAAAAACTAAAATATGATATATTATATATAAGCAGGAGTAGTCGGTACACTGCAGTACATTATGATTAATTACTAAATACTATTATATGGCAGATGATAAAGCATTTCTAGAATATATTGTTAAGGCATTGGTTGATAATCCCAACGATGTGAAAATTGATAGGACAGTAGATGAGATGGGTGTTCTTATTACAATGACAGTAAACAGTGCAGACATGGGTAAGATAATTGGCCGTCAAGGAAACACAGCTAAAGCTATCCGCACACTATTACGCGTTATCGGTATGAAGAATAATGCCCGTGTAAACTTAAAGATCAATGAACCAGAAGGTGGCCGTGTTATGCCTGAGCATACAGATCACGAAGAGGCTCCAGCAAGACCTATGCAAGCTCCAAGTATGTCCGCAAGTGAAGCTTCAAAGTCAGTTGATGCAGCACTAGAGGACTTAAAGGGAATATAGAGTGTAGAAGGTAGTAAGTAGAAAGTAGAAAGAAAAAATTAATATGAACAAAATTCTGCCCAGCCGGTTTACCGGCTGGGCAGAATTGTATTATTATGTCATTTATTGTACTCTGTAACTAGAATTAGTGAGTTTTAGGATGTTCTTACTACCTACTACATTCTACCTACTACATTATGCATTTCCATGTAATCACACTTTTCCCTGAAATGTTTGACTCTTATCTAAAAGAGTCTATTTTGGGCAGGGCTATAAAAGAGAAGAAGATCTCTGTGTCTTTTACAAACCCTCGCAAGTTCGTGAGTGGCAAGTATAGAAAAGTCTGGCCCGATGGTAATATCTCAGCTCAAGTAGACGAGCGTCCTTACGCAGGTGGTCCTGGTATGGTGATGATGGCTGAGCCTATAATCAAAGCAGTGGAGTCTGTAACCAAAAAACTTTCCAAGAAAAAAAATGTGAAGGTACTTATTATAAACTTTGTCCCAAGTGCAGAGAAATTTACAACAGAAGTTGCCAAGAAAATTTCTAAAAAACATACTGATGTAATTTTGATTTGTGGGCGCTATGAAGGTATCGATGCAAGAGTAGACAAAATTTTGAAAACTACAAAGTATTCAGTGGGGGATTATGTTCTCACAGGAGGGGAGATACCAGCGATGATTTTGATAGACTCTCTTTCTCGTCAGATAGAAGGTGTTCTCGGAAATTTTGATTCTCGTGAAGAAGAAAGGGTCTCCAGTAGTGAAGTTTACACCCGCCCAGAAGTTTTAATCCACAATAAGAAGAAGTATAAAGTCCCAGTGGTCCTTCTCTCGGGGAATCACAAAAAGATAGAAGAATGGAAGAAAAATAAATAGTATTTTCTAAAATATCCTCTAAAATAAGGGGATATTTTAATATCTATTGACATATACCTATATATTTGTTTTAATAGGGTAAATTAATTTAAAATATTAAAACAAATTTAGGCTATAGGAGAGCCTTTTAAATGACGAATAGAACAGTTAAATTTGAAAGTTTTCATCGGCAAAGAATTAATTTTAGTTCTTCTGTTCGAGAAACCAGAGAACTTGCCTTAGAAAGATGGGGGATAGAAATTGGATCTAAGGAACCATCATTTTTCCCAGGTAAGGATGACTTCATTTTCTTATTCAAAGGAAAAGGTAAGTCACACCCACATTTTAGCGATTGTTTTAATGCGCTTCAGACGAATGGATTGTTTTTTCCAAATGTAAGTGGTCTTGTTCTTTTGGAAGTGATGGATTTGGAATTCAATTTTTTAAAACCCGGTTCTTGGGTTTTAGGTTTTGATTACTTGCCTTATCTTAATTTTGAAAAAAAGACCGGACATTTTGTTCCTTGCCTCGTTAAGGATGATGTCAGTCACTACAGTCACATGTTCTTCCAATGGAATAGTAAACTCGAATCAGATGAGTATGTTCTGGCTTATGAAAAAGGAGACAATTAGTTAAATCGAATAGATAAAGCCGTAGGTTGTAGAACCTGCGGCTTTTATTCTATTTAATCCTTGACTTTTGTATAAAAATAGTATAGGATAAGGCCCAGATTGAATAGATTGAGTTATGGCAAATCAATCCTCGTTTACTAAGGTTTTAGCATAAAAAAGTGTTAAAAAATATCATTGCCAGTAATTATAAATAAAAAATCTAAATAAGGTTTGGTCACCTTGTTGTTTTTTGCGTTTTTATCAATAGATTAAAACGAAGGCATATATTTAAAATTTACGAGTAGGTGTGGGCGCGCCGGAGCAAGCTAATGCTTGCGTAGAGGGATAAGCGAGTAAATTTCAAATATATGCCGAAGTTTAAAATCAAAAATTATTATGAAAAAATCAGACACAGTTGTGAAGAAGTATTTCTCTCATTATAAGAAGCCTTTAGTTCCGTTCCCAAACCTTATTGAAGACCAGCTCAATTCTTTCAATTGGCTCGTCGAGAAAGGTATCAAAGAAGTTTTCAAAGAATTTTCTCCGATCAATGATTATTCAGAGAAAAAGTTTCAACTCGACTTCACTTCTTTCTCTCTCGGTGAACCAAAGTTCGACGAAGAGTATAGTAAGATCAACAAGCTCACTTACGAGGGTCCACTTAAGGCTCGTGTGAAGCTTCTCAATAAGAGTATCGGAACTTCAAAAGAACAAGAAATATTTATGGCTGATGTACCGCTCATGACCAAGCACGGTACTTTCATCATCAACGGAGTAGAACGTGTTATCGTTGCCCAGCTTACAAGAAGTTTCGGTGTATTCTTCACAGAATCAGAATCAAAGAGTAAGCGTTACTTTGGAGCAAAGATTATTCCTGCTCGTGGAGTTTGGATAGAGATTGAGTCTGACCCAGATGGAGCTATCTATGTCCGTATCGACAAAAAGCGCAAATTCTCAGTGGCTTCTCTTATCCGCGTTCTCGGACTTGTAAAAGATGAAGATATATTAAAGGCTTTTGGCGATAATGAAGAAGTTTTAAAGGTTATAAAGACCTCCCTTGAGAAAGACCCAGCTAAGACACTTCACGACTCTTATATAGAGATATACAAACGTCTTCGTGATGGCGACCTAGCTACATCTGAAAATGCTAAAGAATTTATGAACATCCTTCTCTCTTCTGAGAGATACGATCTTTCTCCTGTCGGACGTTTCCGCTTCAATAAGCGTTTTGAAAAGAGTATGGATGAAAAGGAAATGGAACGTCGTACTATCTCAGTCGATGACCTTACAACTATCGTTAAGAATATTATTGACCTCAATAATGATCCTCATTCAAAGGGAGATGATATCGACCACTTAGGTCAACGCCGTGTCAGATATGTTGGAGAAATGTTCCAACAGAAGATTCGCACAGGTATGGCTCAGATAAAGAGAAATGTCCAAGACCGTATGTCTACTATCGACGTCGGTACGACAATGCCTATTCAGATCATCAACCAACGCCCACTTCAAGCTCGTATCAAGGAGTTCTTTACTGCGAACCAGCTTTCACAATTCATGAACCAAGAAAACGTAATGGCTGAAGTAGAGCACCTACGTATTTTATCCGCACTTGGTCCTGGAGGACTTACTCGTGAGAGAGCAGGTCTTGAAGTTCGTGACGTGCACACATCTCACTACGGAAGAGTCTGTCCTATACATACACCTGAAGGTCCAAACATCGGTCTTATCTTGCACTTATCTACTTACGCTAAGATAAACGAATTCGGTATAATCGAAACTCCTTATGTAAAAGTTAAGAATGGAAAGATCACAAGTGAAGTTGTTTACCTCAATGCTCTTGAAGAAGAGAAGTACAACATTGCTCACGCTGGTATCGACTACGATGAAAGTGGAAATATAGTTGAAGACAAAGTTGAGGCTCGTCTTAAGACAAAGCCAGGAATGATTTCAAAGAATGAGATCGACTTTATCGACGTTGCTACAAACCAAGCTTTCTCAGTCGCCACAAGTATGATTCCTTTCCTTGAACACGATGATGCTCACAGAACACTCATGGGAAGTAACATGCAGAAGCAGGCTTTACCATGTATTATTCCTGAAATCCCATTAGTGGCTACAGGCATGGAAGAGCTTGCAAGTAAAGATTCAGGACGTCTAATCCTTTCCGAAGTTGCTGGTGTTGTTTCTTATGTAGATGCAAAGAAAATCTCAGTCAAAGACGACAAAGGGAAGGATCATATTTATCCTCTTATAAATTTCTCACGTACAAACAACTTCTCTATATTCCACCAGCGTCCAAGTGTTTCTCTTGGAGATAAGATAAAGAAGGGTCAAGTATTAGCAGATACAAGTACTACAGATCACGGACAGATAGCTCTCGGTCAGAATGCTCTTATTGCTTTTATGTCATGGGGTGGAGCAAACTACGAAGATGCGATTATTCTTTCTGAGAAATTAGTGAAGGATAGTAAGTTTACAAGTATCTATGTCACAGAGTTCATCTGTAACGTTCGTGATACAAAATTAGGTCCTGAAATCACAACTCGTGATATTCCAAACGTTGGTGAAAATAAACTTAAAGACCTCGATGAAGACGGTATTATCGTTGTTGGTGCTGAAGTTACAGAAAATGATATTCTCGTAGGTAAGATTACTCCAAAAGGTGAGACAGAACTTACTCCAGAAGAGAGACTGCTTCGTTCTATCTTTACTGAAAAAGCTCGCGATGTGAAGGATACTTCACTTCGTCTTGAACACGGTAAGAAGGGTAGAATTGTCGGCGTTAAAATATTCTCACGCGATCAAGGTCACAACCTAGAATCAGGAATCATAAAGAAAATAATTGTTGAAATCGCACAGATAAGAAATATTTCTGTCGGTGACAAACTCGCAGGACGTCACGGTAACAAAGGTGTTATCTCAGTTATCTTACCGGAAGAAGAAATGCCATTCATGGCTGACGGTACACCTGTAGACATCATCCTTACTCCACTTGGAGTTCCTTCTCGTATGAACCTTGGACAGATTCTTGAAATGCACCTCGGTTATGCGGCTCATACACTCGGATACCAAGCTATCGTTCCCCCATTCTCATCAGCCACAGTTCCTGAGATTAAAGCTGAGCTTGTCAAAGCTGGTATGCCAGAGTCTGGAAAAGTTACTCTATATGACGGACGTACAGGAGATGCATTTGAACAAGACATCGCTATCGGATATATGTATATGCTGAAGCTTCACCACATGGTGGAAGACAAACTTCACATGCGTTCTATCGGTCCTTACTCACTTATTACTCAACAACCACTCGGGGGTAAAGCTCAAGGTGGAGGACAGAGATTCGGAGAAATGGAGGTCTGGGCACTCGAAGGTCATGGTGCCGCTTACTCTCTACGTGAAATGTTAACAATCAAGTCTGATGATATTATGGGTCGTTCTCAGACATTCGACGCTATTATCAAGGGTAAGCCAATCGGTGAGCCAAATGTCCCAGCTTCATTTAATGTACTCTTAAATTACCTACGCGGACTATCTCTTGATGTAGATCTTAAAAAGTCGAACGAATAATTAACCATAATATCAAATCTAAAAAATATATATGAAAATAATAGATAAAACAGATTTCGACTCAATAACACTCAAACTTGCAAGTCCCGAGAGAATAAAAGAGTGGTCATATGGTGAAGTTACAAAGCCAGAAACAATCAACTATCGTACAGGACGCTCAGAGCGCTCAGGTCTCTTCGATGAAAGAATATTCGGCCCAGAAAAAGACTATGAATGTTACTGTGGAAAATACAGAAGAATTCGTTATAAGGATATCATCTGTGAAAAATGTGGAGTTGAAGTTACTCGTTCTATAGTTCGCCGTGATCGTATGGGTCACATCGAGCTTGCTTCTCCTGTCTCACACATCTGGTTCTTACGTGGAGTGCCTTCAAGAATGTCTACACTTCTAAACATCTCAGTTTCAGATTTAGAGAAAGTTATTTACTTTGCTGGATACATCATCATCAAAGTATCAGCTGAAGAAAAGGAAACTATCACAAAGAATCTTGAAAGTGAATTCAAGTCAAAGATTAAAAGTGCAAACAATGAAGAAGATAAAGAAAAGTTAAAAGAACTTCTTCTTAATACAAAGAGAGAAATAGCTGAGATAGTTCCAGGTAAAGTTCTAAATGAAATAGCTTACCACCACTACGGTCTTAAATACGGAAGTTGTTTTGAAGCTAGTATCGGAGCAGAAGCTATCTATACTATCTTTAAAGACTTAGATCTTGAGAAGCTTAAAGCTGAGACAGCTGCAATGCTTCCAAAAGCTTCAAGTATAGATAAAGAAAAGTTAGAGAAGAGAATGTCCCTTATCCGCTCAATGATGCACTCAGGTATTCGTCCTGAATGGATGTTCCTAACTGCTATTCCTGTTATTCCTCCAGCACTTCGTCCGATGGTTGCTCTTGATGGTGGGCGTCACGCTACTTCAGACTTAAACGACTTGTATCGCCGCGTTATTAACCGTAACAATCGTTTGAAGAAGCTGAAAGAAATCGGTGCTCCAGATGTTATTTTAAGAAATGAAAAAAGAATTCTTCAGGAAGCTGTTGATGCTCTTATCGATAACTCAATCGCAAAGCAGAATGATTCTCAAGCTACTTCTGCTTCACAAAAAAGAGCTCTTAAATCTTTGTCAGACAATCTAAAGTCAAAGCAAGGTTTGTTCCGTCAGAATTTGCTCGGTAAGCGTGTGGACTACTCAGGACGTTCAGTCATCGTTGTGGGTCCAGGACTCAAGCTCAACCAGTGTGGTCTTCCAAAGCACATGGCTCTTGAACTTTTCCGTCCATTCGTTATCTCAAAAATTCTTGAGACAGAACTTGCTTTCAATATCCGTGGTGCAAACAGACTTATAGAAGAAGGAATTCCAGAAGTTTGGGCAATTTTAGAAGAAGTGATTCGTGGAAAGTATGTACTCTTAAACCGTGCTCCAACTCTTCACAGACTAGGTATACAAGCCTTTAATCCAATCCTTATTGAAGGACATGCTATTCAGGTGCATCCACTTGTCTGTGCAGGATTCAACGCTGACTTCGATGGTGACCAGATGGCTGTCTACGTTCCTCTTTCTGATATGGCACAAATGGAAGCTCGTGAATACATGGCTTCAAATAAAAACTTACTTAAGCCTCAGGACGGTTCTCCTATCGTTATTCCATAGATGGATATCGTTCTTGGTTGTTACTGGATGACAATGTCAGTTGATGGTGAGCGTGGAGAAGGTATGTCTTTCGCAAGTCCAAACCAAGCTATTACCGC
>CAITEG010000020.1 GCA_903891365.1 uncultured bacterium | reverse complement strand
GGTGGAGGAAGTGGAGGAGCTACCACTACTTTACCTACAGTGGTTAATTTCTCAGGAATGGCTTATCCTTCTTCTAAAGTTACAATTTTACAAGATGGACAAGTTGCTTCTGTTGTTTATGCAGATAAACAAGCTAGATTTTCTAGTTCTATAAGTGGACTTAATAATGAAGTATATAACTTCTCTGTTTTTGGAGAGACAACTGATGGAATGAAATCTTTGTCTTTTTCTTTTCCTGTGTATGTTACAGTAGGTTCTACTGTGAACATAGGAGGTATTTTTCTTTCTCCAACTATAAATATTGATAAGTCAGAAGTTAAGAAGGGGGATAATTTAGTAGTTTTTGGTCAGACAGTTCCAAATACAAACGTGAATATTCTTTTTCATTCTGATAAAGAAATTATAAAAAATACTAAGACTGATGCGACAGGATTGTATTCGTATAATATGAATACAGAGCCTCTCGAATACGGAGATCATAATGTTAAATCAAAAACTTTATCAGGAGAGATAGTTAGTGCTGTGCCTGTTGAATTGCCATTTAAAGTAGGTCTTGTTTCAAAATTAAAAGATACTAAAAATAAATGTGACTCATTAAGAGGGGATCTTAATTGTGAAGGTAAAGTTAATCTTGTAGACTTTTCTATAATGGCTTATTGGTATAAAAGACAAAACCCTCCATCTAATATTGACTTAAATGGAGATGGCAAAATTAATTTGGTTGACTTTAGTATTATGGCTTATAATTGGACTGGATAAAATAGTATGAAAAATAATTTTAAAATAAAAATAGTTTTATTAATTTCAGTCTTCACTTTATTGATAGTTTCTTGTAATAAAGCTGATGCTTCTGCTTTATTATTGAAGCCTTCTAGTACTAACTTTGGTATTGGAGAACAATTTTATGTAGATGTTAATCTTGATACGGAAGGCAAAACAGTCAATGGTGTGGAGGGAACAATAAGTTTCTCTAATGATAATATTTATTTTATTCGAGCAGAAGAAGGTAAATCAATGGTTAATCTTTGGGTTGAAAAACCTAACTTAAAGGATAATAAGATAATTTTTTCTGGAATAATGTCGAATGGTTTCTCTGGAGTCATTGATCCATTTAATCCAAAGGTAAGACTTCCAGGTCTTATAATTCGTCTAGTTTTTGAAGCAAAAAAAGCTGGGGATTTTAATATTGGTACTTCAAATTCTGATAGTACTTTAAATGATGGATTGGGTACTATAGATAATATATCTGATTCAAATATTAATTTGTCAGTTAGTAATACAGATAATAAATATATTTATAATACAAAGAATGATATTAGCCCTGAACTTTCTGTTTATGTAACAAAGAATTCTGATTTGTATAATAATAAATATGTTTTAGTTTTTGAAGCTAAAGATAGTGGGACAGGCATTAAGGAGGTGATGGTGAAAGAAGGTAATAGAAAATGGAAAGTTATTTCTAGTCCATATCTGTTGGAAGATCAAACACGACATAGTATAATAACAGTGCAAGCAACGAATTATTCGGATTCTAGTATTGTTATGAGCATAGAAGGGTTGCCTTACAAAGTATTTTCATTTACAAATATTATAATTATTTTACTCTTTGTTATTGTTTCTTTATTTATTTTTAAAAAATTATATGAAAAATATAAGAAAGTACATAATTAGTTTTTTTATTTTAGTTCTATTAGTTTTTCCTGTATATTATATTCATGCAGCATCGATAGAGCTTTCTCCTTCTGGAGGATCTTATAATATAGGGGATACTATAAATGTAAAAGTTTATACTAATACAAATTCTAAGGCGATTAATGCTATTGCCGCCAATATTAAATTCTCACCCGATACACTCTCTCTTTCTTCTATTTCAAAGACTAGTTCTATTATTAATTTATGGGCACAGGAGCCATCATTTTCCAATGAAGATGGGGTAGCTTCTTTTGAGGGTGTTATCTTGAATGGATATACAGGGAGTGCTGGTAACGCTATAACTTTAGTCTTTCGTGCTAAAGCAGTTGGGAATGCTATGATAAAGTTTAATACTGCTTCAATATTAGCTAATGATGGTAATGGCACAGAAGCATTGACGAATAAGGGAACTAGTAATTTAAAAATTTTAGCAACTGAGAATAAGCCTATTGTTGTTAAAGTAGAAAACAAAACATCAATTAAAAAAGATGAAATTCTTACGAAAATTCCCAAATTTTATACAACCATAGCAATTTCAGAAATAAAGAATAATACAGAGGAATATTCTCCAAATAAATTTCTTATAACATCTCCACAACCTGTTGCAGATAAAACTTATTCGATACAAATAGATTCAGGTGATACTATTATTTGGACTGATGATGGTGCTCATATATTCCAAGCACCAGAGCTTACAAATGGTATTCATACCATAAAAGTTATGGCAGTCGATGTGAGCTCGAATGCACTTAGTGGTTTTCTAAATTTTTCAACTACTATTTTAAAGTTGCCTGTTATAACTTATTATCCAAAAGATTTATATGTAGATCAATTTATGGTGCTTAAAGGTACCGCTGATCCAGTTGTCGATGTTGAGCTAAATATTACTAATACTACTACGGGTGGAATAGCTATTGACCATGTGACAACAAATAGTGACGGGAAGTTTACTTACGTTCCAGACTATAAGATGCTGGCAGGTCCTTATTCTATTATTGCTCGTGCAAATGCTCAGAATGGTATACACAGTAAATATATGGATCCTATACAAGTTATCAATAAAGAACATCAGCTTAGTTTCTTTGTCGGTAAGTTTAGTTATTACATAACCATTCTAATACCACTTATTGCTCTTATCTTTCTTGTTATACTAATCACTATGTATCTAACTCATCGTTTAAAGAAACTAAGAAGTATTTTGAATAAAAAGATAATAGAGACAGAAGATATAGTTTCGAAGAGTTTTGATATTTTAGATGAGGATGTTGATGATGAAATAACCATCTTTAAGAAGATAAGAACTGGTAAATTATTAGACAAAGAAGAACAAATTTTCTTAGATAAATTTAAAAAAGATATAAAAGAAGCTGAAAAAGTTATTAAGAAGGAATTGAAAGATGTAGAAAAAGCAAAATCACGAATATAACCTTTATTTATAAGGTCGAAATCACTACCAAAGAGCTAGCTTTTGGAGTGATTTTTTGCTATAATTATAGGAGAAATTACCCATTAAATGAGGGGTGTTTATCATTATTTTATTTAGGTATATTATCATTAATTCTCTTAAAAATGGCAAAAAAAGAAGAAAAGGTTAAGAAAGATAGTTATGGTGCTGATCAGATTTCAGTTCTAGAGGGCCTAGAGCCCGTCAGAAGACGTCCTGGTATGTATATCGGGTCTACTGGTATAGATGGACTTCACCATTTGATTTGGGAGATTTTCGATAACTCACGCGATGAAGCGATGGGAGGATTTTGTGACCATATTGAGGTTACTATGCTGCCAGATAATTCTGTTCGCGTAGTGGACAATGGCCGTGGTATTCCAGTAGATATACACTCAAAGACAAAAGTCTCTGCTTTAGAGACAGTCATGACGACCCTTCACGCCGGAGGTAAATTCGGAGGTGATGACAGTGGATATAAAGTTTCAGGTGGACTTCACGGTGTGGGTGCTTCTGTTGTAAATGCTCTCTCTATCTATACTAAAGCCGAAGTCCATAAAGATGGAGGAAAATATGTTCAAGAATATTCTCAAGGTAAAAGAAAGGCTGCTGTTAAAAAAGTTGGCACTACTAAAAATCATGGAACGATTATTGCTTTCCAGCCAGATGAAGAAATTTTCAAACAAGTAAAGTTTGATTGGGATACAGTATTAGCTCATCTCCGTCAGCAAGCTTACTTGGTGAAAGGACTTCGTATCGATATCATCGATGCTAGAGAGTGGGATCCTATAACAGGAGGAAAAGGTAAAAGTAGTGACTATGAGAATGCATTTTGGTTCTCTGAACTTGAGCTCGAAGTTCCTTCAACAACATTTTATTTTGAAGGAGGACTTGTCTCTCTTGTAAAATTCTATAATAAATCTGAGAAGCCTATTCACTCGACTGTCTTTTATGTAGAAAAAGAAATTGATCAAGTTGGAGTAGAGGTAGCACTTCAATATGTAGATGGTATCAACTCAGATATCATTCCTTTTGCGAACAATATTCACAACCCTGAAGGTGGTACACACATCACAGGATTCAAGACGGCTCTTACTCGTATCTTAAATACTTACGGAAAGAAGAATAATCTCATAAAAGAAGCCGACGGAGGATTTACAGGAGATGACGTCTTAGAGGGTCTTACTGCTGTTGTGTCTGTGAAGCTTCGTGAAATTCAGTTCGAAGGTCAGACGAAAGCAAAGCTAGGTTCTACAGAAGCTCAAGGAGCTGTCGCTACGGTTTTTGGAGACGCTTTCACTTCTTTCTTAGAAGAGAATCCAGATGAAGCTAAGTCTATCATAAGTAAGTCTCTTCTTGCTCTACGTGCTCGTAAAGCTGCTAAGGCTGCTAAGGATTCAATCCTTCGTAAAGGTGCACTTGAAGGTATGACTCTCCCTGGTAAGCTTGCGGACTGTCAGGTCAAGGATGCTGAGAGCGGAGAGCTCTTTATTGTGGAGGGAGATTCTGCTGGAGGTACAGCTAAAATGGGACGTGATAGAAAGACTCAGGCTATCTTGCCACTTCGTGGAAAAATCCTAAACGTTGAACGTGCACGCCTTGATCGTATGCTAGGGAGTGAGCAGATTAAGAATCTTGTTATCGCTATGGGTACTTCTATCGGAGATACTTTTGACCTCAGTAAAATGCGTTATCATAAGATAATTCTTGCGACAGATGCCGACGTGGATGGAGCACACATCCGTACACTTATCCTTACTCTTATGTATCGTTACTTCCGTCCAGTTCTTGATGCAGGATATGTCTACATCGCTCAACCACCACTATTTAAAATAAAGAAAGGCAAAGAAATATCTTACGCTTATACAGACGAAGAGAGAGATAAGATTTTAGGTAAAGATGCTCCTTCACTTGAAGAGCTTCTAGTAGAATCAGCCAATGAAGAAGGTTCAGGGGAAGAGACAGAAGAAGAGGAGCCAACAGCAAAAGCTGGTAAAGAAAGAACAATGAAGATTCATGTTCAAAGATATAAGGGTCTCGGAGAAATGAACTCTGAAGAACTTTGGGAGACGACTATGGACCCCGCTCGTAGAATCCTAAAGCAGGTCTCTGTCGTAGATGCTGAAGATGCTAATAAAGTCTTCGATATGCTCATGGGTTCTGAAGTTCCACCACGTAAGTCCTTCATCCAATCTCACGCCAAAATGGCAAATCTAGATATTTAAGATTAGTTTATAGTAGTTAGGTTATAGTAAATAGTAAAAATGCGTAGGCTCAGCCTACGCATTTTTACTAGAAACTAGTCACTTTTCACTAAAAACTAATTTAGTGTTCTTTCTTTAATTTCTTTTTCGAGTCTTTCTAGGAAAGATTCTACTTTTATTGCCTCCAGTTTTTCTGTACGTCCTTCAACGGTTATCACTCCCGCTTCTTTTTCTTTATCTCCAATGACTATTACATAAGGAACTTTACTCATCTTGGCTTTTCTAATTCTTTTACCCAGTGATTCATTTGAGTCATCAAGTTCTACTCTTATACCAGAAGTCTTAAGTGTTTGGTATATAGTATCAGCGTATTCTTTTTGGTGCTCTGATATAGGCAAGACTGTGACTTGGACAGGTGAAAGCCAGAGGGGGAATGCTCCAGCAAAGTGCTCTATCATAACACCCATGAATCTTTCAAGGGATCCAGAGATAGCACGGTGGATAACGACAGGTCTTTCTTCTTCCCCTTTTTCATTTACGAATTTGAGTTCAAATCTTTCAGGAAGGTTAAAGTCGCATTGGATTGTTGCAAGTTGCCATTCGCGTCCGATAGCATCTTTAAACATAAAGTCGAGTTTTGGTCCGTAGAAAGCAGCTTCATCTCTTCCTATTTTATAATTTAAATCATTTTCCTTGGCAGCGATTTCAAGAGCTGTCTCTGCTTTTTCCCAGACATCATCACTTCCTAAGTATTTACTCTTGTCATCTCCACGAGTTGAAAGTCTAACCCAGTATCCTTCCATCATACCCATAGTTGTGTAGAAAGATTTGATGATAGAAACTATAGTACTTACTTCAACACCTATTTGAGAGACTCGGCAGAATAAGTGGCCATCATCTTGAGTGATAGCACGGACACGTGTAAGTCCTGAAAGTTGTCCAGCTTTTTCATAACGATAAACTGTTGCTGGTTCAAAGTAACGCACCGGCATATCACGGTAAGAGAATTGATTGTCGGAGAATATCTGCATGTGGTGAGGGCAGTTCATCGGCTTCATATAAAATTCTTCATCACCACCTTTTACACGAAAGAGTTCTTCTCCGAACTTGGCCGCATGACCCGATGTCTCATAAAGTTCCTTCTTTGCTATATGTGGAGTCCAGACACGGTCATATCCTTTATCTTGATGCAAACTCCAGAGGAAATCTTCAATCTCTTTTCTTACAATCATTCCTTTTGGTTGCATAAGCGGAAGTCCTGAGCCGATAAGAGGGGAAATAGTGAAGAGCTTGAGTTCAGCACCTAGCTTGCGATGGTCTCTCTTCTTGGCTTCTTCTTGTTGAAGAATATATGCATCAAGTTCAGCTTTGGTTGGAAAAGCAAGTCCGTAAATACGTGTAAGCATTTTATTTTTCTCATCTCCACGCCAATAAGCTCCAGCTATGCGCTCGAGTTTCCAAGATCCGTCTTTTACATCTTTCATGTTTTCTATGTGTCCTCCACGACAGAGATCAGAGAAGTCACCTGATATATAGATAGTGATTTCTTCTCCTTTTTCTGCAATACCATTTATAAGTTCTTCTTTGTATGTGTTGCCTTTAAACATTTTTAAAGCTTCATCTTTGGTTAAGGTTTTCTTTTCGAATGAGCTCCAAGTCTTTAGAAGTTCTTTCATCTTATTCTCTATTTTTTCTAAGTCAGTATCAGTAACTTTGCCATTAATATCTACATCATAATAAAAGCCATTGTCTACTGCTGGTCCCAAAGTTATCTGTGACCCTGGGTAGAGCTCCAAGATAGAAGCACCCAATAGATGGGCGAGAGAGTGGCGTAAATGCATTAATTTATCTGTATTTTCCATATTTTCATAATAGCACAAAACCTATATTTTGTAATTTAGAGATATCATTGACAAATGTATAGATATGTTATATTGTTGTACTGAAATAAAGATCAAAACTTTCTAGAAAGCCCTTAAGGAGAGGGTTAATGAAAATGGCAAGATTGAGACTTTTTAGATACCAAGAGGAGCTAGATAAACATATTGAATTCTTAAGATTAAGAGGATTTGATAGTATTCGTTTTCCTGGAGGTACTTCTAAAAATGGTAGACACTCAGCCTTCGTGATATTTAAGATTAGGTCTATAAACGAAGACTATCACTTGGTTGTCCCTTATAATTCTTCTTTTCACTTACAAGAGAATGTTGAGACTAGTAATGAATACGAAAATCCCAAAAGAACTGCGGTTAGAGAATTTAAAGAAGAAGTACGTGTTAAAATAGATGCTACTTCTCTAGAATTCTACAACATGGTTTCTGTGCCAGATAATTCCGGCGGGAAGAAAATGCACAAGAAATACTTTTACCGGTATAAAAAAGAAATTGTGGATTTTCTACAGTATTCACTTGATTTTGGTGAAGAAGAGGAAGAAACCTCGACTCCGTTTTTTATAAAAAGCAGTTTGCTTCGTGACAATTTGTTCGAGAAGCATTACCAAGCTTTTAGTGATGGATGGAGAAAACAAAGATAAGCCCGAGATATACTCATATGATTTCGGGCTTTTCATTTGCATTTTTGACGAAAATCGGTATACTATCTTATATGGTAATACGAATGAGACATACACGAGCCCACACAGGGAATCGTCGTTCACATCACGCTTTAAAAGCAAAGACTTTTGGGGCTTGTGCTAATTGCGCAAAACCAAAGGAGACTCACACTGTTTGCAAAAACTGTGGTTTTTATCGTGGCCGTAGAGTAGTAGATGTGGTTAAGAAAGTTGAAAAGAAACAAGCTAAAAAAGCAGCTAAATAAAATCGGCTCTTGAAATTTTTCTATAAAAATGAAAGATTTCAAGATTCTATTTTTCATATAAATTATGGCAAACAGGCACCTTTCACGTTCAATTGTTCTTCAGACACTCTTTGAGTGGGATTTTGCTGTTGAGAAAGATACAACTCTTGCCGACATGCTCGCACGCAATATTGAAGAATTTGGACCAGGACTCGACGACTCACATTTTATGAGTGAGTTATTTTTAGGTGTTACTAAGAAGAAAGCTATCATCGATGAGATTATAGAGAAAGCAGCTCCTGACTGGCCCATCGATAAAATCTCTGCTATAGATAGGAATATTCTTCGCTTAGGACTTTATGAATTGCTTTTTGGTGATCGAGAACAAGTTCCTCCAAAAGTTGCTATCAATGAAGCCATCGAACTTGCTAAAAGTTTCGGAGGAGAGAATTCTAGTCGTTTCGTAAACGGTGTTTTAGGTGGTGTCTATAAAGAGATAGGTGAACCAGGTAAGGACGATGTAAGTCTACATAAAAAGCATAAACACTTTGAGACAGATCCAGCAAAATTTCCTATAGAGAAGAAGGCCGGAGCTGTTGTATATGCAAAACACGAAAACCAAATTTATTTTGCTTTTGTTCATGACGTCTTTGGCTACTGGACTTTATCTAAAGGAAGTATTGAAGAAGGTGAGAATGAAGAGCAAGGTGCAGTCCGTGAGATCAAGGAAGAAATGGGTGTAGACATAAAGATTAAAGAAATGCTTGGCAGAAGTGAGTATATTGCTACACACCCAGAAGATGGTAAAATCCGCAAACAAGTTGTCTTCTTCTTAGGAGAAACAGATTACCAGGATCTCGTACTCGAAAAGGGTAGTGGAGGACTTGATGATGCTAAATGGTTTAAAATGGAAGAAGTAGCAAGTCTAAAAATGTATGACAACATGGTCCCTCTTCTCACAAAGGCCGTAGAGATTTTAACGAAAGAATAATTTTTTATGATTGATTTTTCATTATTTGAAAAAAAGACAAATATAATCTTCAAAGATAAGAAGCTTTTAGAACAGGCTTTTATTCACCGTTCATATATCAACGAAAGTAGTGGAACTAAACTTTCTCACAATGAAAGATTGGAGTTCTTAGGTGATGCTGTCCTTGAGCTTGTCGTCACTGATTATCTATATAATAAATACACAGATAGAGATGAAGGTGAGCTTACAGCTTATAGATCAGCCCTTGTAAATGCTGTTATCATTGGCGAAGTTGCACTTTCTTTAGGTATGAATGATTATCTTCTTCTCTCAAAAGGAGAAGCTAAAGATATAGGTAAAGCCCGCAGCTATATCCTTGCTAATACTTATGAAGCTTATGTAGGAGCTGTCTACTTAGACCAAGGCTATGATGTTGCACGTGACTTTATTGCGGATTCTCTTTTTGGAAAGATAGATGAGATAGTAAAGCAGAAGTTGTGGCGTGATGCAAAAAGTTTGGTTCAAGAAAAATCTCAAGAATATTTAAATATTACTCCTTCATATAAAGTTATAAGTGAAGTAGGACCTGATCATGACAAGCACTTCACTGTCGGTATCTTTTTTGGAGTAGATAAAATTGCTGAAGGTAAAGGGCATAGTAAACAAGAAGCTGAACAATCTGCAGCAAGGCATGCATTAGAAGCTAAAGAGTGGTTAGACTAAATGACACTTAAATCTATAGAACTAATTGGTTTCAAATCATTTGGGAAGAAAAGCCCTCTGTCTTTTTCTACACCTATAACTTGTATCGTTGGTCCAAATGGATCTGGTAAATCAAACATAGTAGAAGCTATACGCTTTGTACTCGGTGAACAGTCCATGAAGTCTCTTCGTGGAAAGGGTGGGGTTGATCTTATTTTTAAAGGATCAAAGATGATACCATCTTCAAATAGAGCCGGTGTAATTATAACTTTTGATAATAGTAATAAAATTTTCTCATTTACAAATAGTGGGGTAGGTGTCTCTCTTGATTATGATGAAGTCTCTATCGGGCGTGAAGTTTATGCTGATGGAGCGAATAAATACAGTATCAATGGAACTGAAGTTAGGCTTAAGGATGTTATAGACTTACTGGCTTCGGTTAATATCGGAAGCTCAGGCCATCATATTATTTCTCAGGGAGAAGCCGATAGAGTTCTTAATGCTTCAAACAAAGATCGCCGAAGTATGATAGAAGATGCTTTAGGTCTTAAAATCTATCAGTATCGTATAAAAGAATCCGAAAGGAAGCTTGAGAAAACAATTTTGAATATGAAAGAAGTACAGGCTCTTCGTCGTGAGATAGCTCCACACTTAAGTTTCCTCAAGAAACAAGTAGAGAAAGTAGAGAAAGCTCGTAGTATGCGCGAAGAATTACGTTCTTTGTACCAGACTTATTTTAGTAGAGAAGCTACTTATATAAATGAAGAAGGTAAGAGTCTTTCTTCATTACGTGAGGAGCTTGAAAAAAAAGCTTTGTCTTTAGATGAAAAGATAAGTCAGGCAGAGAGTTTGAAGAACACAGAACAGGGAGAGAGTGAAAATGCTAAACAAATAAAAGAGAAAGAGAATGAACTCTATCAGCTTCGTAGTAAGAGAGATACTCTTGCTCGTTCAGAGGGACGCTTGGAAGGAATCATAGAAGGAATAGAGAGACAATTTGCTCGTATACCAGAAGTGAAGGAGCGTATAATTAAAGAGTCTGATTGGAAGTCTTTAATGGAAGAATTGGAAAGTAAGATAGATGAAGCTATTTTATTTGAAGATATGGAAGGGGTTAAAAATGTACTTCAAAGCATCAAAGAAAAGCTTGGTTCTTTCTTACATAATTCAAGTGGAAGTGAAATAGAAAAACCAAAATTAGAAGAGAATATTGAATATTTAGAGATGGGCAAAGAGAAAGAAAATATCATTGCTCAAATAAAAGAAGTAAGAGAAGAAGAGGAAAGTATTTTAAATATAATAAATGAACTGAAAGAGAAAGAGAAAGAAGGCGAGTCTATTCTTCGTGATAATGAGCGTATGCATTATGAGCTCTTGAGAGAGCGTAACATTGTAACTTCTGATACTCACTCACTTGCTTTCCAGGAGGAAAAGCTCGCCACTATCAAGAATGCTTTTGAAATGGAATTAGCAGAAGGAGGTGTGCTTATCGGTAGAGAGGTACTGGCTTTTTCTCAAATGAAAGTAGAAGAAGAGATAGTAAGAAGTTCTCAAGAAGAAATTCGTCGTAAGATTGAGCGCATAAAGATAAAGCTTGAAGACGCTGGAGCAGGGAATTCCTCAGAGATAATGAAAGAGTACGACGATACTATGGAACGTGATGTATTCCTTGGACGCGAACTTGAAGATTTGAATAAGAGTATAGACTCTCTTCGAATACTTATACAAGAATTGAAAGAAACTTTAGATAAAGAATTCAAAACGGGAGTCGAGAAGATAAATAAACAATTCCAAGAATTTTTTGCTCTTATGTTCGGAGGGGGTGGGGCATTCCTTTCTATAACTATGGAGCATAAGAAGCCAAAGAAAAATGACGAGAAAGTATCCGAAGAAGATATGGAGGAAGAAGAAGACGAAGAAGATAATAGTGAACTTGGTTTTGAGCGTGGGATAGAGATTAATGTAAGTCTCCCTCAAAAGAAAGTTAAAGACTTGC
>CAITEG010000019.1 GCA_903891365.1 uncultured bacterium | reverse complement strand
ATCTCTTTAGGATTAACTACACCCTCTTCATTTATCTTTATATAAGTAGCCTCTATCTCACCTCTCTCTTCAAGTATTTTGCAATTCTCAAGTACAGCTGGGTGCTCTATCTCGGAAGTTATAATATGAGGAGTTACTCCTTTATTATTTAATTTGAAATTATTAACTATACCTAAAATAGCTAATGCATTACTCTCAGTACTACTTCCTGTAAAAATTATCTCATCGCTGTGAGCATTTATTTCTTTTGCTATTATTCCTCTACTTTTTTCTATAATATTTCCAACTTTCACTCCACTTGTGTGTAGTGAAGACGCATTTGCATAGAAATCCTTATTATATGAAGAAATAAGTTTCAAAACCCTGTCATTTATAGGGGTCGCGGAAGCATTATCTAGATATATTTTCCTTTTCTTAAACATACCTCTTATATTAGCATATTTGTAAAAAAAGCTTTATTAGTATATACTCTTTAAGTTATGAGTATATCTATTTTAATTTATATCGTTTCTGGCGTTATAGTTATCATCTTATTATGGATTGGTTTGACTGAGTACCGTTTTAGAAGATTCTTTGCTGGTACAAAAGCCAAAAACTTAGAAGATGTCATGATAAAGCTTGGGAATCAAATGGCTGAATTAAAAGAAACTCAGATAGAAATCAATAAACATTTAGAAGTCGCTGACAAACGTCTCGATAAATCTATAAGAAGTGTGGAGACAATTCGTTTTAACCCATTCCTTGATGCTGGGAGCAACCAAAGCTTCGCTATCTCATTCTTAAATGATGAAGGTGACGGAGTAGTGATGTCTAGTCTTTATGCTCGTGACCGTATGAGTATATTTGCAAAACCTATCATAAACGGTAAATCAGACTTTGAACTTTCAACTGAAGAGAAGGAAGTCTTAGAGAAATCAAAATAAAAATTATGAATAAAGAAGCATTACAAACAAATAAGAAAGTCCGTCCACCTGTTGTCGTTGTAATGGGGCATGTTGACCATGGAAAGTCTACTCTTCTTGACTATATCCGTAAATCAAACGTAGTTGCTGGTGAAGCTGGAGGTATCACTCAGAGTATCAGTGCTTATGAAGTTAGTCACAAAAGTGAAGAAGGAGTTGATAGACTTATAACTTTCCTCGATACACCAGGGCATGAAGCTTTTTCTAAAATGCGTGCTCGTGGAGCTTTTGCTTCTGATATCGCTATCCTTGTCGTCTCTGCTGAAGACTCTGTGAAAGCTCAAACACTTGAAGCTTACAATACTATTATAGAAAGTAAGACTCCTTATATAGTCGCTATCAATAAGATAGACAGACCCAATGCCAATATTGAAAAAACTAAAATGGACCTTGTAGAGAAAGGTATTTATCTAGAAGGTATGGGAGGAGACATACCCTTTGTCCTTATTTCTGCTAAAGAAGGAACTGGTATAAAAGATCTCCTTGATATGATAATCCTTGTCGCTGACTTGCAAGCTTTTACAGGAGACCCTTCTCTCAATGCTTCAGGAATAATTATAGAAGCAAATCGTGAACCCAAGCGTGGTATCTCAGCTACTGTCGTTATCAAAAATGGAACTCTCAAATCCGGTATGTTTGTCGTCGCAGGAACGGCTCTAGTCACTACTCGCATAATGGAGAACTTTCTAGGTAAAGCTATCAAGGAGACTACTTTCTCCTCTCCTGTCCGTCTTGTCGGTTTTGAATCAATGCCAGAAGTTGGAAACACCTTTGAATCATTTGCAACAAAAAAAGAAGCTGAAAGTTATATAGAGATGGTAAAAAGTGAATCATTAGAAAACAAAACTACCAAAAAAGAAGGAGAACAAGCTTCAAAAATAATTCCTATTATCATCAAGACTGACGTCGTCGGTTCTATGGAAGCTCTCGAAAAAGAAATCGGTAAACTAAACAATAGTGAGATATCTTACAAGATTATTAGCTTTGGAGTTGGGGCTATCAATGAGAATGACCTCAAGACAGCAAATGCAAATAAAGAAACTATCGTTGTCGGCTTTAATACAAAACTTGATAATGGAGCCAGAGACTTGAATGAGACACTCAAAGTAACAGTGGAAACTTTTGACATTATTTATAAACTCACAGACTGGCTCAAGGTCATCATAGAAGAGAGACGTCCAAGAGTTGAAATTGTTGAAGTTACTGGATCTCTTAAAATACTCAAGACTTTCGGATCAACTAAAGACAAACAAGTTGTCGGAGGTAGAGTCATACAAGGAAGAATAGTGAATGGTGGTATCGTCCGTATAATGCGCCGTGATTTTGAGATAGGAAAAGGTAAAATAGTAGAACTTCAACAAAACAAAATTAAAGCCAAAGAAGTTCTAGAAGAAAATGAATGTGGAGTTCAAGTAGAAACCAAAGTAGACATCGCTCCTGGAGATATACTTGAAGCATTTATCATAACAATAAAATAATATGTCCGAATTTAGATCTGAAAAAATAACAAACCATATAAAAGAGCTTGCCGCTCTTTTCATCGAGAAAGAATCAGGACCAACGTCTATGATCACTGTTACTCGCGTCCTTCTCTCCCCTGACAATAAACGTGCCAGAATCATGATCAGTGTACTTCCACAAGAAAAAGAAAAAGCAGCTTATGGATTCATAAGGAGAAACTTGGGCGAACTTCGTAAATACGTTTCAAAAGGACTTAAAATAAATCCAGTTCCTTTTTTAGAAGTTGCCATCGATGAAGGAGAAAAAAATAGACAAAGAATTGACGAATTATTAAATGATAAGTAAAATAATCGGTAGTATATATTAAAATTTACGAGTAGGTGTGGGCGCGCCGCAGCGAAACGAAGTGGAGCGGAGAGGGATAAGCGAGTAAATTTTAATATATACTACCGATTACAGAAACGGCCTGGTAGCCAAGTGGTAAGGCAGAGATCTGCAAAATCTCTAT
>CAITEG010000018.1 GCA_903891365.1 uncultured bacterium | reverse complement strand
TTTGTTAATTTCATCTCTGGAGCAATCTAAAGTTAAGGCTAATCAAGGAGATGCTAAAAGTATTAATGAAGATATTTTGGCTCTTAAGCAATCTCCTAAACCAGATGCCCCAATACTAGCAGAAGTTAAGAATAATGAATAGATTTAATTAACAAAATTAAAACCCTCATATATGAGGGTTTTAATTTTGAGTATTTATATTTGTATAGAATTGATCTCGCCCTTTACTTGTAAGGTCAGCTTCACCTCTTTTGTTAAGCGGAACCTTGCTTGTATCTATCGCATTTATATTTATATCATTTATTTTTTCGTCTATTAATTTTTTTATTGCTACTGCTAAATCTTCCTCATTTCCATTTATAACTATTCCACTTACAGATGTTTCTGGATGATCATCTTTTTTTAGTTTTTTAAATCTACTACCACTTGCTACATCTCCGATAGGGGAATCTCCAATGACTAGAAGTTTATCATAAGGAATTTTAATACCCATTTCTTCTAATTGCTTTATAAGATACTGCATTTTGTATTCTTTTTTTCCTGGGACGTCTGTATCTGTCGCGCAATCCATAAAGAATTCTCCAAGCCCTGCATATTTGCATAATGCATTTGCAAACTTTTTAGGATTGGCGGTCATTCCCACCATTACCACTCCAAGTCTTTTGTATAGAGCATTTAGTTTGTAGACAGGTTTTATTTTGGCTTCTTCAAAGAATTCTGGATTCTCTTTTGCTTGTCTTTCTACTGTATCAGCAGCAATAGTATCAAATTCTTCTAAAATCTTGTCGCATTTTATATGAAGTGGATCACCTAGCTCATCTATAATGTTCTCCAGGCATTCCTTCTGCCAAGAATTCTTTCTCATATCGATCTGCATCTTTCCACTCTGTTCTTCTTGGTTCTAGTTCGTAAATGGCATACATTCTATAAAGCTCACGCCACATTGTTCCTAGTCTAAATCCAGCTAGATGAACACGGCTGACTTCTTCGAGACCGTCCATCTCAACTGCTTTGGGCCACATAGCTTTACGTATTTCATTGTATGTAGGTTCTAGATGAAGAAGAGTTTTGTCGATATCCTCAAATACAATAAGAGGTGGCTTGCCATTTTTATCAAGTTTGATAGAGAATGCTTCAAACTCCCCATTAGATTTTTCTACCTTAGAAGTAATAGAAAGTCTTGTGTACTCTTTTTTGTTCTCAGGAATAAGCTCTTTTGGAGCTGGAGTTGGCACTATGGGGAAATTCATTCTTTCGTGCATATTTATATAATAGCATAAAAAGGGGGAGAGTTCGATTTCCGCACGCTTTTTCTGCAGAGACAAAACTCATCTCCACATAAGAAAAAACCCCAACGAGTGGAGCTTTTTCTTATGTGGAGATGGCGGGAATCGAACCCGCGTGCAAAGGGAAATCTTATAGAAGTCTACATGTGTAGCGTGTTCACTCTGGTTTAACTATTTATCCTAGAGAACACACAAGAAAGATAAATAACGAGCTTTAAATTGTCGGACTTTACATCAAGCTGTTGTAAAATCGTAACCCGATAAATTATGCCCATCCTCTGTATCGGATGTAGAGAGGACAGACACCCACCAGGCCTAAATTAGGCGAAAGCGGGAGTTAGACCAAACGCAAAAGCGTATGGAGAAACCTTAGCGACTTTGTTTGCACTTAGTCTTTTCCAAGAAGTTTTAAAAGATTCCTGAGTACTTTACATGCATATATAAGATGATTCTCATTGTCGAAGCCGATCATCCCCCTATGAAATTTTTAAAGAAAAATTTCAATTACTAATTACTAATGACTAATTAAGAATTCAATTAGTAATCAGTAATTGTTAATTGGTAATTACCTCTTGTATTCTCTACGTATCTCTATGTCTGTTTCTCGTTTTTTAATCGTTTCTCTTTTGTCAAAAACTTTTTTTCCACGAGCAACTGCAATAGATACTTTTATGTATGGACCTTTACTATACAATGAAAGAGGGATAAGAGTCAATCCTTTGGTGTCGTCTTTATCTGCAAGTTTTTTTATATCTTTTTTGGACAAGAGTAGTTTGCGCGTTCTGTCTGGATCATAGCCTGGGGCTGTATTGTTTACTTGATATGGAGGAATATGCATACCTACGATATATGCTTCTCCACCACGCACTATACAGAAAGAAGAGGTGATACTTCCTTGGCCGTTCTTGATGGCTTTCACTTCAAATCCTAAAAGTTCTATACCAGCTTCGAAAGTTTCCTCGACTGCATAGTTGAAGTGAGCTTTTCTGTTGTCTATATATGTTGCCATACAGTCATATATTAGCACAAAATATTTGAATTTACTTCACCTTTATTTTTATCTATTCTGCGTGTATAATGCATGAACTATGAAGCCAAACACAAAGATTCCAACTAAAGAGCCTAAAATACCAAATATTATCAACCAGATAGCTATAGAACTCTTTATATTTATTAGTATTACTCTTATTTATACCCTTGTAGCCAAGAAGCCAGACGAAGTGAAGCAAATGACCATTTCAGATGTAGCTAAAAGCGTAGAAGATGGAACAGTCGAAAAGATCGTTGTTTCTGGTGGTGATATTAATGTTGCCTTTAAAGACAAGACTAAAGGAACTGCCAAGAAGGAGCTCGAGAGTTCTCTTTCGACTACTTTATACAACTATGGAGTGACTCCAGCACAGCTTTCTGCAACCCCTATTGAGGTTAAGACAGAGTCTGGATTCTGGTATGTCGTTCTCAATATTTTACCGTTTCTACTTCCTGTGCTTATGGTTCTCTTCTTTATTTGGATGCTTACTCGTCAAGCTAAAGGGCAGGGTATGCAAGCTTTCACTTTCGGACAATCTAAAGCTCGCATCACAGACCCAGATGATAAGAATAATAAAGTGACTTTCAAAGATGTTGCTGGAGCAAAAGAAGCCAAAGAAGAATTAAAAGAGATAGTAGACTTCCTCAAGAATCCTAAAAAGTTTTTAGATATTGGAGCAAGAATCCCCAAAGGAGTTCTTCTTACAGGATCTCCAGGAACAGGGAAGACTTTGCTTGCGCGTGCTGTCGCAGGGGAGGCTGCTGTACCATTCTTTCACCTTTCAGGTAGTGAATTTGTAGAAATGTTCGTCGGAGTTGGAGCTTCCCGTGTACGCGATTTATTTAAAATGGCAAAGAAAGCTGCTCCTTCTATCGTCTTTATCGATGAGATAGATGCTGTCGGACGCGTCCGTGGTACAGGAGTCGGAGGGGGGAATGATGAGCGTGAGCAGACCTTAAATCAGATACTAGTAGAAATGGATGGCTTTGAGCCTAATGAAAAGGTTATAGTTATGGCTGCAACTAACAGAGGTGATGTTCTCGATCCAGCCCTTCTTCGCCCAGGACGTTTCGATAGAAGAGTTCTTCTCGACTTACCTGATAGATTAGATAGAGAAGAGATACTCACCATTCACTCTCGCAAGAAACCTTTTGGGGAAGATGTTAATTTGAAAATTATAGCTGAACGTACACCTGGATTCTCCGGAGCCGACCTTTCTTCACTTATGAATGAAGGAGCCATCCTTGCCGCTCGTGAAGATAGGAAGAAGATTGCACAGTTTGACCTTATCCGTTCAATAGAGAAAGTTATGATGGGTCCTGAGAGGAAGAGTCACTTACTTTCAAAGAAAGAGAAAGAGATTACCGCTTATCATGAAGCTGGACATGCTCTCATCGCATCTATGCTCCCTTACGCTGATCCAGTACACAAAGTCTCTATCGTTTCTCGTGGGCATGCAGGAGGCTATACTTTGAAGCTTCCACTAGAAGAGAGAAGGCTACAAAGCAAGAAAGAATTCCTCGATGATATCGCAATGTCCTTAGGTGGATACGTAGCAGAAGAGATGGTATTTGGAGATATAACAACTGGGCCTTCGAATGATTTACAAGTGGCTACGAGTCTCGCACGTGCAATGGTGACACGCTGGGGTATGAGTAGCGAGATTGGTCCTATAGCTCTCGAAAGTGATGGGGGGCGTACAATGTTTGGCCAAGGCGTAAATGATAAAGAATATTCAGAGAGAGTCAGTGCCTTGATAGATGGGGAAGTCTCAAAGATTATGAATAATGCTTTTGCTGTGGCTAAAGAAGTTTTGACAGACAAGCGTAAGGTTCTAGATGCTATCGCCCATAAACTTATAGATGTAGAAACTCTTGAGCAGAAAGAATACAACGAGCTTATAATAGCGAATGGAATAATACCTAAACGTAAAGATGTAGAAAGTAGTAAGTAGAAAGTAGTAAGTTAAAACAGCCCCGAAGCGAAGCTTCGGGGTTGTTTGCAACTTTAACGATTTTTCGGTAGTATATGTATACCAACGTTTAAAGAAATCCGCCCTTAGCTCAGTTGGTTAGAGCACAGAGCTTATACCTC
>CAITEG010000017.1 GCA_903891365.1 uncultured bacterium | reverse complement strand
GGGTAGAAATAATTCTTGCGATCAAACTCAGTAAAGTCGGCAATTTTTGAGCCGAGAGCAAGTCCTACTTTGATGACGCTTTCTACGGCCTTTTTATTGATAACAGGCAAGGTGCCAGGGTGCGCCATACAGACTGGGCAGATATTTACGTTTGGCTTAGCTTCGTCTGGGTCATTCTTGCAACCACAAAACATTTTAGAATTAGTATTTAATTCGGCGTGAATCTCAAGCCCGATAGTAGTATAATATTGTTTGGACATATAAGGAGTATAGCAAAATTTGTAAAATTTTGAAAATTGTGCGATTATATTAGCTGTAAGAGTGTCGGTTTTCATTTGCCCGAGTGGCGGAATTGGTATACGCGCACGACTTAAAATCGTGTCTCGTAAGGGATGTGGGTTCGACCCCCACCTCGGGCACAAAATAAATAACCAGACGAAAGTCTTGGTTTTTTATTTTGTACCCGAAGCAAATAAACTGCTTTATTTGCGAGGTGGGGCGTCGAAGACCTTTTCCGTATGAGTGTATTCACGAATGGAAAAGGTGTACTGAACCTGTAAGGTTCGAGAAGTGTAATCACGTCCCCACTGATTGACATTTTTGATATATTATGTTAATATTATAATGAAATACGAATATGAGCTATATATTTCAATTTTGATCGCTCGCAAATTCTTTAACAAAAACCACTGTAAAATGAGTAAAAAACACACTGGCTTAATGCTCTCCGAAGCTCGGGGACCATTAAACAACCTTCTTGATAATTTATCAGGAGAAAATGGAGATTACTGGCTTGAGGCTTTAAAAAAACTGCTTCGCAAAGAAGAAATTCCCAAATTGCCCAAAAAAGTATTATCGTATGCACATGCTATGAACTCTAGGGATGACATAGCAGAAAAAATTGAAGAATGGATGGATCTTATTCTATCAGTACCTTCAGTTATCTATGCAAATAATTGTGACAAGGACGATTTATTGGACATTGAAGTATTATCTAATCTCGCCGATTTTATTAATGCAGATTATGACCACGATGCTGCCCTGTTTACTCTTAAATCAGACGGTACAGTAAAGCGCCAAAGTAGATCCGGAGAAAGAACTGATATTACTTTTGAAAAATGGTGCAAAGATAGCTACGAAAATATTTCTGTTTTTTATGATGCTCTTTTAGAGTTAAGTGAGTTATACAGAAATGTTATACCGTTGCCATCAAAATAATTTTAAAGTCGCCAATCAGAAATGAGAGGCGACTTTTTTTACAACTTCGGTAGATAAAGACTTGGGTTTAGATAAGAACTAAGAGCAGCGATAGGCTGGGTGAAGATTTTACCATTACAAGCTTTACTTGGAACTGTTGCTACATTTACTCCACCTGAAGCATATACAGATACATGTAAGTGTGGACCAGTAGATGAACCTGTATTTCCAGAATGTGCTACGACATCCCCTGCTATTACTTTCTGTCCTACGGTCGCATCTATTTCTGATAAGTGGCCATAAGTACTAGAGAGCCCATTGTTATACTTTATGAAAACCCATTTACCAAAAGAGGCTCCTTTACAAGATATATCTGTATCCCCTGTACCCATTACAGTCCCTGTAGCCATAGCTTTCACAGGACTACCTACTTTAGCTCGAAAGTCTACTCCATAATGGAATTTACCCCATCTTGAGCCATAAGGAGAAGTCACTACTATACTGTTAAGTGGCCAAGATAGAGGGCTCGATCCTGCTTTAGGAATAGAGTTTGGATTTAATATAAACTGAAGTTGTGATTCATAATCCTCGATAGACTTTTCAAAGGCGACTTTTCTCTTTAATTGTTCAGCAAGCATTTTTTGATATTCAGTTTCTTTATTCTTTGTAGCTACAAGTAGACTATCTTTTTCTTTTTTAGTAGCAGCAATCTCTTGCTCTTTAGCGACAAGAGTATTCTTGAGCGTAGTAAGAGTTGTTTTCTCTTCTTCTTTTTTAGTTTTGGATACAGTTAGATCTGCTTTTTGTTTATTCACATCATCGATATGATTCTTAATACCCTCATTTAAACTCATCGTATCGTTGTATAGACGGCTAGCACCAGCTATATCTTTTTCGGAAAAGAATTTTTCCATAAAAGTTAAACCATCTTGTTGATGCAAACTTTTTATAAGACTGGCTAGGGACTCTTGTGATTTATTTAAAGCATCATTCTTTGTATCAATCTGATTGTCTAAAGTCTTAATCATAAGACCGGTGATACCTATCTTCTTTTCTGTTTGAGTTCTTTCTTTTACGAGTTTATTCCTCTGTAAAGTAAGGCTCGCAATAGCATTGGCGAGTGTATTCTTCTGCTCAGCAGTTATAGCTATCTGGTTCGACAAAGCGGCAATCTCTTTATTGATTTGGTCTATCTGTGAGTTAGCTGTATCTATCTGACCACGAAGTTCACTCTCAGTTTGAGCTGAAGTGTAAGAATAAAAAACGAAGACAGATAATACAATAAAAATTGAACTGAAAATAATTTTTTTCATTACCACTTATATTATATCAGATTTATGAACTTAGAGTAGAAATAGCTTTGTTTAAACGATTTATCGTTTCTGTTTTACCTAAAATATCAGCAAGGATGAAAGGATCTGGAGATTTCTCAAGTCCTGAAAGAGCAAAGCGTACAGGATGCAGTATCTGACCTCTGTTCTCTAGATTATCAGCTAGTTCCATTAAGAATCTTTTGATGTTCTCTTTGTTGAAATCTTCCTCTTCTGTCATAGTAAAGACTTCGAGTGCACTTTTTAAATTCGCAATTATGGTTTCGATGGGAGTACTCTTATAAACTAATTGTTCTTTTTTATATTCTGGTTCTTTATAAAAGAAATTAAGCTCACCACTTTCTACCATGCCTTTGATGTCTCCGAATTTAGAAATTCTCTCAACAATAATGGGTATAATTTTTTTAATCTGTAATTCTTTTGGTAACCATTCAAATATATACTTTTCTAATTCATCCTCAGGTAATAGCTTGATATGTTCTTTGTTTATCCAGTCGAGCTTATCTTCGTTGTACCCTCCTCCACTTATTTGTATTTGATTAATCTCAAAAAGATTTACGAATTCTTCAGGAGTCAGAATTTCTTTCTCTATTCCCGGGTTCCATCCTATGAATGCAAGGAAGTTCATCATCGCACTTGGAAGATACCCATCTTTCTCATATTCTAGGAAGTCTTTAGCCCCATCTCTTTTACCTAGCTTCTTCTTGCCATCTGTTCCCATTATAGGAGGAAGTGTCGCAAAAAATGGTGTCTTAATACCTAAAGCCTCATACAAAGACAAGAACTTTGGTGTTGAAGATATGAACTCATCTCCACGCATCACGTGAGTCACTCCCATCTCCAGGTCGTCTATAATATGTGCGAAGTTGTAAGTCGGATAGCCGTCACTTTTTATCAAAATGAAGTCATCAAGAGCTTCAGCTCCAGCTTTCAGATGACCACGGACAAGATCTTCCCATTCATAACTTTTTATATTGGTAACTTTAAAACGAAGTGACTGTGTCCCGTCCCAGACTGGCGGATTCTCCGGTCTGTGCTCTCTGTATAAAAATGGTCTTTTCTCTTCAATTGCTTTATTACGGAAACTTTCCACTTCTGCCTCTGTGTATGGATCAGCATAAGCAAAACCTTTCTCAATTAAAATCTTGGCATACTTTTGATATGATTCTAATCTTTCTGATTGCTTGTATGGAGCATTTGGACCACCGATGTCAGGACCTTCATTCCAGTCTATACCTATCCACTTTAAAGACTTGATAATGTGATCAATAGAGCCTTCTACTTCACGAGCCTTGTCTGTATCTTCGATTCTTAGTATAAAAGTCCCATTATTTTTCTTGGCATAAGCCCAAGCGTATAAAGCTGTGCGTATGCCTCCAATGTGTAAAAATCCTGTCGGAGACGGGGCAAAACGCGTAACTACTTTTTGTTGTTTTGTATTATCATTCATATTCATATACTACATCTCCTCGTGAGATTGTGCTATCTTTATGGCTTCATTGGCTATCTTCTCAGCAGCATCAGGTGAAGCAAAAGAGAGGGCACTCTGCTTCATGCTAGCTAGCTTCTCTTTATTATTCATAAGATTATCTATGTCTGAAACGAGTACATGTGGAGTTAAGTTCGCTTCATCTATAACTTCACAAGCACCACTTCTAGCATAATTGTAAGCATTCTTCCTTTGGTGATCTCCGTTTGAATTTGTTATAGGAATTATGATCGATGGTATACCCCAAGAAGCTATTTCAAATATAGCAGAACCTGCTCTTGAAATGACGAGTGTCGCTGCACCGGCAGCCATTCTAGTCGCTAAATTATTTAGATAAGGTAAGGGAACGTAGCGAGTAATATTTGGATTGTTTTCCATTACAAGCTTTGAACGTCCTTTTATATCTTCAATATTATTTATACCTGTCTGATGTATTATCTGGTATCTAGAAAGAAGATCAGGCATTGTGTCGATAATAATATTATTTAAAGTCTTTGCTCCTTGTGAGCCACCTAGAACTAAAATAACTGGAAGATCAGAATTTAATTTGAAGAAGTCGTGAGATCCTGCTCCGTCGCCATGAAGAATATTTTTCCTGATAGGTTGACCAGTGAGAGCAGTCTTCTCTTTTGGCAAATACTCTATAGCTTCAGGCCAAGAGATAGCAATCTTCTGTGCAAATTTAGCAGTCCAAATATTGAGTCTTCCAGGATAAGAATCAGACTCATGAACGATAACTGGTATGCGAAGTAACTTTGCAGCAAAGACAGCTGGAAAAGCGGCATAGCCGCCTTTTGATATAACTACATCAGGGTAGATAAAGAACATGGACAGAAGGCCAAAGAACATTCCTGTGGCAGTTGTAAAAATATCTAAAAAGTTTCTTAATGAGAAGTATAAACGCATCTTACCGGCAGGGATTTGTACAAAAGTAATACTGTTTTCAAAAAGCATACGTTTATCGTATGGAGCATCAGCCATATAGTAGAGCTTCAAATCTATAATTTTTTCTTTGTCTGCTATCTCATTTAACTTTTCAGCTATAGCAATAAGAGGATAAAAATGACCCCCAGTACCACCCCCTGTAAGTAATATTTTCATATAGGCCTAATTATAACGTATTTATATAAATTTTTCTAGTTTGTTGGTTTTTTTTGGAATTTTGAGATGTTTAGAACTATGCCCATAAGAGCGATGTCTATGAGAAGAGAAGTTCCTCCTTGTGACATGAAGACGAGAGGAACTCCAGTCAAAGGAAAGACTCCAACAATAGAAGCGATATTCATGAATGACTGAGCTGTGACTATAGTGATAGTCCCTATAACAAAAAGTTTACTGAAAGAATCCGGTGCATAGTGCGCTATACGATATCCTCTCATAGCAAAAGCAATATAAAGACAAATAATAATTATGCAGCCGATGAATCCAAGCTCTTCTCCAACAACAGCAAAGATTGAGTCCCCTTGTGGTTCTGGTAAGTAGTTGAACTTTTGGATACTTTGTCCAAGGCCTCTACCCATGATCCCTCCTGAGCCGATAGCGATGAGGGATTGCTGAATTTGATATGAAGAAGTACTACCATTTTGATTTGGATGAAGGAATGTATTTATTCTACTTTTAAGATATGGAGTAGTGAAAGCCAGAATAATAAACGCTACAAGTGCGATAGAGAATAAAAGTAAAATATGTTTCCATGGAGTTCCAGAGACGAAAAGCATAACAATAGCTGTAATCGTAATAAGAATAAGGCTCTTAGTATCTGGTTGCTTTATAAGTACCGCAGTGATAAGTCCAAGTAATACTAAAAGTGGCAAGAGACTGAAGCGGAAGTCAGCTACTCGCCCCTTTGCCCAAGAAAGCCAAGCTGCAAAGTAAATAATGAATCCAATCTTTAAGAATTCAACTGGTTGAAGAGAAAGACCGAAAACATTTATCCATCTTCTTGATCCTCCATGCATAAATCCAAGTCCAGGAACGAAAACTAGAGCTGTGAGTATGATAGAAATGATAAAAAGAGGTAGAGAGTATTGTCGCCAGAACTTATAAGGAATTTTCAGTGTGAAATAAAAAGCGACAAGACCACCGAGAAGACCATATATAAGCTGAGAGAACATAACTCCATAGAATTTATTTTCATTCTTATTTAAAATACCAAGAGAAGCCGAGATGAACATGATCACTCCGATGATAATAAGTGAAGCTAAGATACTTAAAAATATTTTATCAATTTTATTTTGATTATTCATTTGGAACAATTAAATTCTAGAGCACTTTAACTTATAAGAGCGATTATAACTCCTATCATGGCCATAATGATACCTACAATCCAGTAACGCATAGTGACTTTATATTTAGGCCAGCCAAGTGCCTCAAGGTGATGGTGAAGTGGTGCGTAGAGAAAAACTTTTTTACCATTTCTTAACTTTCTTGAACCTATCTGTATTACATTTGAAAGTGAAGTTATGAAAAGCGGGAAAGCAATAATAGGTAAAAGTAGAACTGTATTTGTAAGAAAAGAGATAACAGAGAGAGTTACAGTGAGTCCTATCATTCCACTTTCTCCCATATAAAAACGAGCTGGAGGGATGTTGAACCAAAGGAAAGCAAGCGTTGCCCCTGTGATAACCGCACAGAAAGTAGCTATCTGGGGCTGACCATTGAAGTAAGATATGAGTGTATAAGCAGTAAATATTGAAGCTAAAACCCCTCCTGAGAGGCCATCTACACCGTCTATAACACTAGTTGACCACAAAGATATCATCACAATGATGAAAAATGGGATGAAAAGGTAACCCAAATTCACCATTCCTAGCCATGGTACATAAAGTCCTGTCTTGCCCAGCTTGAAGTAAAACCAGAAACTTATGATAAATCCTAGGAGCAAAATAATACCTATTTTAAAATAACGAAGCATTATCGGATCTGTCGTCCACTTTCCTTTTCCAAATATTTGTAAAAAGTCATCTCCAAGTCCTATGAGTGAAGCGATAACTAGAGTGAAAAATGGAAGAAGAGTTTGGGTACGAGTTATGAAGTACATTTTATCGGCTGGGTTTCTGATAAAAAGAAAATCAATCAAGCTTATAACAGCGAGAGTTAAAATAACAGAAATCCAAATAATCATCCCGCCAGTACGTGGAGTTGAAACTTCTGCTGCACTATCATGAATCTTGGAGAAACCTGTAGCTTTTTCTGTAGGGATATTATTCTCTCTTGAGACTCTGCGCCACATTCTGTATTTATAGAAATAGTGTGTTGCGACAGGTGTAAGAAGCATCCCTATGATGAAGCTTATAACTGCTGGAAGAAAAATTTTAATAGCATTAGTCATTGTTTTCGTTTTGATTAATTACTCCTGTTAAACTTGCGACAACTTCTGCATAATTCGGGAGTTGGTCAATAGAAGTGATACCCATATATGAGAGTGTATCAAAAGTTGGTCGATAGAGCATTCGGCGACTATCCTTGGGATCAACTATCTTCTCTACTAAGCCCCTGACAAGTAAATTGCGAAGAATGAAGCTAGAATTTACTCCACGGATATAGTCTATCTCACTTCTGGCGATACCATTCTTATACAAAACGATCGAGAGAGTTTCGAGAGAAGCTTTTGAGAGTTCTTTAGCTATTTCTTCTTTACGAATTGATTCTATAAGCGAAGAAAGCTCACCTGTAATACCGAGGACAACACTATCGTCTTTACGAACCAGAACAAGGCCTCTACCCATAAGAGACTGTTCTAACTTTTTAAGTCCTTCTTCTACTTCAGCTTCACTTGCACCTAAAAGCTCAGATAACTTTTTAATCGTCATATCTTCACCTTTATAGAAAAGTAAGCCTTCAATTTTTGATTCTAATTCTATGGACATAGTATTATAGTTCGTTAGTTTGTAATGTTTGTTTGTTCATCTCGATATCTCCAAATGAGGCACTCTGCATCACATCGATCAATCCTTCTCTGACCAATTCTAGCATAGCTAGGAATGAAACGATAACGTGAACCTTAGCTTCTTCTCCACTCTCTGCACCATGACTTTTAGAAAATTCACGGAAGGACATATTCATCGCAGTCTGTATCCTGTCTGTCAGGCTATTTATAACTTGGTCTATATTTATAATCTTTTTTATTTCTATTTCTGGAAGTTTTACTTCTTTCTTTGGAACATGAGCAAGTATGTCTTTGATGGAATTTGCCACGTTGGTAGAAGTAATAAGTGGGTCAGGAGAGAAAAGTGGCTCACTCCAGATACGGTCACAAGGAGAAAAAATAATTTTCACTCCAAAATTATTCTTAATATCTACACTAGCGTTCTTTATCGTTTGATAAAGCTTCAGTCTCGTCTCTAAGTCTACTATTTTTTCTGTCTCATCTTCTGTTAAGCTCAGATTTGGAAGAAGTGATTTTGATTTGATCAAGATAAGCGTCGCTGCGATAAGAACAAAGTATGATACTTCATTAATACTCCTAGCTTCACTCGATAATGATTTCACATAAGCGATGTAATCATTGGTAACTTCAGCCAGTGATATCTCATTCACAAAAAGCTTTCTCTGCTCTATAAGCGAAAGTAGTATATCGAGCGGCCCTTCGAAGGTACCAGCACGAACCTTATATGTAGATGTATCATTTTGTTCCATTTCTAGATTTTAAAATTTTAGAGGTGAGAAAGTCTTACTTCTTGGGATTAATTCTTTGTAATATTTTGATTTATTCCAGTAAACGAAGTAGGCGTTGGCTTCTTTTTTAGAATAAATAATTCTAAATTTATCATCTATTATTTCAATAGCAGAGCAGTTGTCGAGAGCTATTGCCTTACCTCTTGTCTTTTGCATCATGTTTTTAAGTGATAAGATTCTGTGCTTTTCTAAATCATAATGAGGACATAGCAACATATCTATTATATTTAACCCTTTAACCCTGATCATTTCGGCTTTTGAATTTGAAAATCTCATTGAATCTGAATTGCCATATTTAAACCAGCATATAGCTCCAGCAGATAGACCAGAGAGAATGATTCCCTTTTCATAGGCTTCATATAGGATTTTATCCACTCCTAACTTTTTCCATATCTTCATCATCTTAAGAGTATTTCCTCCTCCGATATAGATTATATCTGATTTCAAAATTGCATCTCGCAATTCTTTTTCTGTGTATTTATTTTTTATCAAGTAAAGCACATTGGTTTTGCATCCTAGCCTGTCTCCAAAATGTTTTTTCACTACATCATAATAAGAAGTAGAGTCATTACTTGCTGTAGGCAAGAAAAGTAATGATGGCTTATTTTTACCACTTAGTTTAATGATCTCTTTATCGATAGACATAGTTTCTACTTTCGTTCCTGGTCTGCCTATTTCTCCTCCTCCAATTGCAATTATTTTTCCCATATTTTTTGATTATAACATCCTAAAAGATATAATAATATTACAAATTAAACTTTTCTTTAACCAAAACAGCAACATCTTTTGCATCAATTGATGTATTATTTATACGTAAATAATTTTTTTCTTTAATTTCTCCTTCTAGTGAGTTTGGTCG
>CAITEG010000016.1 GCA_903891365.1 uncultured bacterium | reverse complement strand
GGGCTTTATAGGAGAGGGGAGGGTCGCAAGATTTTTATTCAGTAGCGGGTTTAGTAGTGGAGCAGTAAGTAATTCAAAATAGCGTCGCGCCAAAAGGACTTACGCGACGTGATTCCGCAGAATCAAATATGACAATAAAAATAAAAGCGACAAATATGGAATTAACATCCGCTATTAGTAGTTATGTAAACAAAAAAGCTGAAGCCATCGAAAGATTTGTCCCAGAAGGAGAAGAAGTTATCATTTCTGTAGAAGTAGGCAAGACGACAAAACATCACAAGCAAGGAGATTATTTTAAAGCTGAATTTGATGTTTCTTTAAATGGAGAAAATTTCTTCACTGATTCCGAGAAGAGTGACTTGTATAAGGCGATAGATGATGCAAAAGATGAACTTATAAAAAGAATTAAAAATAATAAAAAAAGAAAAAATACTCTCTTTAAGAGAGGCGCAGTGAGTATAAAGAAAATGCTTAAAGGTTTTTCAAAAAGAGATCCTTATACTTCTAAATAATCTCTTTCCTTTTTACCTTCAGGAATAACTCGTTTAATTATAAACGAGTTATTTTCGTATTTAGCTTCTGTTATTTTTATTCTTTTATTGTCTTTAAAGAAGAAAACTCCTGGCCAACCAAAGTAAGCTCTGTATTTATTCCAGTTCTCTTTAGCGTCACCGTGGATATCTATCTCGCCATCTTCTTTTTTGATTTTCTTGCAGAAAGTAGCCAGACTTTCATCTTGTGGAGAAGGTATTATCTCTTTGTTTTTAATACTAGGTAGTATCTCAGCTAAAACATTTCCTCCCAAATTTATAAGAGTTTCGCGTAGTTCTTCTTTTGTGTCATTGATACCTATGTCGATTCTTTCTTCTCTTAGAATTGGTCCACTATCCATCTTGTATTCCATTTGTTGGATGCTAACGCCTGTCTCCTCATCTCCATTTAAAAGTGTTGCTTCGAGAGGAGAAGCTCCACGATACTTTGGTAGAAGGGAGTAGTGGATATTGATTGTGCCTAGTTCTGGCTTCTTGATTAAATTTTCTGGAAGAATTTTCCCATAAGCAACTACTATATAAAGATCTATTTCTTCTAATTCGTTTACAAACTCTGGAGTAATTTTCTCAGGTTTGAGAGTTTTTATATTATTTTCTTTTGCCCAGATAGCTACAGGTGTTTCGTGCATTTCTAAGCCACGTCCACTAGGTTTGTCTGGTGAAGTTACGATTAGCTTTGGTATATAGCCTTTCTCTTTTAGTATCTCAAGAGTTCTACTTGCTATACTTGGAGTTCCAAAGAATATAAAATTTAGATTTTGTTGAGACATTTTAAATTAATTTTTCTCATTGAATTCATCATTATCCATAGAAGCTTCATGCAAATCCTTGGCTTTGTCTATGAAGAGGACTCCATCGAGATGGTCTGTCTCATGCTGAAAGATGTGAGCAAGTAGCCCAGATGCATCTTTAACAACTTTCTTTCCATTCTCATCATAGGCTTCAACTGTGGCTCTGGTTGCACGACGAACTTTACCATAGATAGGACGGACAGAGAGGCATCCTTCTGAAAGAAGCTTTTTATCTTTTGATATTTTCTTTAAAATTGGATTTATAAAGACCATGTCTTTCTGACGAGCTTTCTTGTATAAGTCACCTTCGATTGAGCCTTGGCCTCTTATAAAATCATCATCAAAAATTCTTCCAGATACCACAAAAATACGGAGAGAAACTCCTATCTGTGGAGCTGCGATGGCGACGCCATCACTCTCAGCGTTTAAAGCGATAATCATGTCATTGATTATTTTTTTTATTTTAGGTTTACCGATAAGAGACAAAGGAACTTCCTTTGCAACCTCTCGTAAAACAGGATCTTCACTTTGAACAATTTTAATCATATTTTTATTTTAGATTTTTAATGTATTCAAGCAAGTTTGGTAACTTCACGGTATCTTGAGATCTGTTTGTCATATCTCTGAAAATGACAGAGTTCTCCATAGCTTCTTTTTGTCCGAAGATGATAGCATAATGCATACCAAGCTTCTCTGCGACAGCAAGCTGAGCGCCTAGACTATCTTTGGATATCGATTGAGCTATCGGCACTTTTCCTTTTCTTAGAATTTCTATAACATTGAGTGATTTAAGTTTTGCATCAAAACCGAGCTGAATAAAGTATATCTTTGGCTTCTTTATAATACGAGGGGAGAGCTTTGCGAACCAAGGAGCTTCGACAACTCGATCTACTCCTATAGACATACCCACAGAAGGGATGTCTTTCTTGGCTCCTAATTGTTTGCCTAAGTAGTCATATCTACCACCACCAGCGATTGTTATCTTTTTACCTGTCTCTTCGTCTTCTATCATAATCTCAGCGACAGTTCGAGTGTAGTAAGAAAGTCCACGAACAAGACACTTGTTGATAGTATAAGGAATTTCCATTTTTTCTAAATATTCAAGAACTTCTTTGAAGTGCTTTTTGCAATCAGGGCAAAGGTGAGAGATGGCTTCTGGCGCATTCTGATTGAGTTCAATAGTCTTTTCTTCTTTTGAGTCGAGAATACGAAGAGGATTTGTCTTGAGTCTCTCACGATCGATAGCAGGAAGGAAGCTTATGTTTTTCTTGTAGAAAGAAACAAGCTCACGTATATATCCACTACGACATTCTTTGTCACCTATAGAGTTGATATCAACAGAAAGATTCTTAGCCCCAGCTTCTTCTAAAATAGTCCAAGTTGTTTTTATAACTAATGCATCGAGTATACTTTTCTCACTTCCAAGAACATCAACATCGAATTGATAGAACTGGCGGTAACGTCCCTTTTGAGGATTGTCGTGTCTGAAAGTTGGGCCATAACTGTAGAATAGAAGAGGCTGGGGAAGTGACTGCATACCATGCTCGATATAGCTACGCATAAGGCCTGCAGTGTGCTCAGGACGCATGGCGAGGTGATCTCCACCTTTTGTTTTAAGTGTATACATTTCTTTGTCTATGATGTCTGTACCTTCACCGATAGAAGAAGTGAAAACTGCTTCATGCTCGAGGATAGGAGTATCGATAGGCTTGAAACCATAGTAGACTGCGACTTCTTGAGCTTTCTCGAAGAAGCCTTGGAATTGATAGTATTGTTCATCTACGATATCTCTCATTCCTTTTAGAGATGTTAATGGTTCTTTACTTGTTTTTTTAGTTGGAGTACTCATGTTTTTATTGATTATAATTCCCTGGTAAATATGATACTTCTTTGAAAGGAAGAAGTCTTAAAAATGCTTTTCCTATTAATAATTTCTTAGGTAATATTCCCCAATATCTTGAATCTGAACTTCTGTTTCTGTTATCTCCTAATACGAAGTATTCACCATCTTTTGTTTTGTATGTTCCACCTTCAAAAGTCTTCTCGTTTATGTATGGTTCAGTTAAAGTAAATCCTTCTGGATGATCCTTGTTGATGATTGTGACTTTGCTATCTTTTATATTTATAGTTTCATTTGGTAAACCGATGATTCTCTTTATGAAGAATCTGGAAGGGTCACCAGGATAACGGAAGACAACTACATCACCACGATGAGCACTTCCTAGTATGTATGATATCTCATCTACGATGAGGTACTGACCATTGTCAAAAGTAGGGAACATAGACTCACCTGAAACTACAAATGGCTGTGCTATCCACATACGGATAGGTATCACTATGACGAGGGCCATAATGGCAAACTTGAGTAAGTCCCAACCGTCATTCAAAAACTTTTTAAACTTAGGGTTTTTAAGAACATTTGGTTTTAAATTATTTTCCATATAGGAAGTATTTTATCATACAATTTCTATTGACAGAATATGATTTAGTGTGGTGTGGTATTGTTGCGTAATTAAAATAGTTCTTGAAAAATGCCTTACGGAGGCCGACGGGCCGAGTACGAGCAAAATTTTCAGTAGAAAATTATTGTGTGCATTTTGAAAGAAGCTATTTTGATGGAGCAATAGATATGGTATTATAAATTTATGATGCTAATAGTAGGACTTGGAAATCCAGGAAAAGAATATGAAAATACTCGTCACAATAGCGGGCGAATTATTTTAGAAAAAATTGCAAAAGCAAATGATTTTTCCGAATGGAAAGATGACATGAAGTTAAAGTCACTTCGAAGCAAAGGAGAACTAGGTGGAGAGAAAGTAGAATTTATTTTGCCAAATACTTTTATGAATAATTCAGGTAATGCTGTTTGTCAGATTATTGATAATCCAAAGAAATTGAAAAATCTTGTAGTAGTTTATGATGATATGGATCTACCAGTAGGTACCTTAAAAATTTCTTTCAACAGAAGTTCAGGTGGGCACAACGGAGTAGAGTCTATTATCAAGAAGGTGAAGTCTCGCGAGTTTGTGCGTATTCGTATCGGAGTTTGTCCTCTCACTCCGACTGGCAAATTTAAGAAACCAAAAGGGGAGGAAGCAGTTTTGAAATTCTTATTAGGAACTTTCAAAGAAGACGAACTAAAAACCCTTAAAAATCAAGCTAAAAAAGTCGCTGAAATTATATCCATGCTTGCAAGTGAAGGTAAAGACAAAGCAATGACATTGTTTAATTAGGGTTAACTTTTTTTGTTTGACGTAATTGTTTTTCGGAATTATACTAAAGAAAAATTACATTATGGAAACAGATACTCCAAAAAGTGTTATTCGTAAAGAAGATGTTCGGGAGATAGATTATGATTCTCCTGAGTTTAAAAAAGGATTAGAAAAAATAAAAAACCTTAAGAAGCTATCACAAGCTTGTAAAAAAATTGATCCTGAAAAGAGAGATTTTGGTTTTAATTATTAAAAATACCTGAGCAATGCTCAGGTATTTTTGTTACTCAATATTTATTCTGCTTTCTTTTCACTATCTAGATGAACTAAAGTCATTCTCTGATCTTTTGGTTCAAATAATGTTACTTGGAAGTTGTAAGTCTTGCCCATTTCAAGAGTCTTCTTGAGCTTCTCTTCAGATCCAAAGCTTGAGTTGTGGACGAGTCCTGCAACACCTTGTTTGATAGATACGAGAGCTCCGTGCTTATTGAACTTGATAACTACTCCTGAGACGATGTCGCCCTTCTTGAGTGTGCCATCAAATTCTTTCCAAGGATTTTCTTTCAAAGCTTTGATTGATAGTGAGATCTTTCCATCTTTGATATCAATTATCTTAGCTTTAACTTTTTCTCCTATCTTGAACATTGAGCGAGGATCTTCTACTAGACCCCAATCTATTTCAGATATGTGTACTAGTCCTTCAAGACCTTCTTCAACTTTTAGGAATACTCCGAAGTCTACGATTCCTGCGACTACGCATTCTATCTCATCTCCGATTCCATACTTGCCGATTATCTCTTTGCGTTCTTCTGGATTGTTGTCTTTTTCAGAGAAGATTAGTTTACCTTCTTTTGGAAGAGCTGAGATCATAACGACACTTATTCTTTTACCAACGAGTGTCTTTAGAGCCTTAAGAATCTTATCTTTATCTGAATCTTCTACGCGAGGGTAGTGTTCACTCTTAAGTTGTGAAGCAGGAAGGAATCCTGAGATACCTTGCCAGTCAAGGATAAGTCCACCTTTGTTTGCTTCTTTAACTGTAAGTTCAAGAGCAATTTTAGACTTGATAGCCTTGTCAGCTTCACTCCAGATAAGAGCTTGCTTTGCTTCTTTGAGTGAAAGTTCTATGTAACCTTCGTCATTGTCTGTACCGACGACTTTTGCTTTCACAACGTCACCGATATTTATCTTTTTAATTATGTCCTTTGCATTGATGAATTCACGTCCGTATATGATACCTGTTCCAAAAGGAGCGAGGTCGATGTATACAGATGATTTCTGGATAGAAATCACTGGTCCTTCTACTAATGCATCCACTTGTGGTGGAAGTTCTGCTTTATCAAGCATTTTACCAACACT
>CAITEG010000015.1 GCA_903891365.1 uncultured bacterium | reverse complement strand
TTGAGAGTGATAGGGGTTTGTGGAGTTTGTGGTTTCTGAACAACGGAAGTACCGGTTAGGTATTGGCTAATATTTTGACTAGGAGAACTCCCTGGAGCCCCCAGCGTGTAAGGAAGTCCCGAAGTCATTGTTTGACCACCTCCTCCTGGATTAAGGACGTTCATGTTTGATCCTAGGTTTGCAAATGTAGTCGCTGGTGAATCAGGACTAAATCCTGGACCACCTCCTCCTTGATATTTTTGTACTTGTGCCATAAGCCTTGCGCGCAGATCATCATTAGATGCCTTTACTTTCTTGGCATACGCAATAGCTTTGGACCCACCAACTTTAGAAAGATCTTCATCTTGTTTATTAAGTTCCTCAATTTTCATTTGAACTTTTTGGGCAGAAAGGGCCGCACCTCCTTCTTTTTGTATATCTGAAAGTATTGAGGATTTTATTGTATTGAAATTTTTGATACTTACCTTAGTCCCACGGATGGCACCATTGTTAATGGCCGCATTGTATCTTTCCACGAGATTAAAGATTTGACTAATGGCATCCTCCACTCCTCGTTTAGGAGAAAGAACTGGATCTGGACCTCTCTCTTCTTCATCTAGTAGACCCTTCTGAAGTTCTGCTTCGTATTGAGTAAGGTCTTGTTTATTTTCCTCAGAGAGTTGGTCTGGGTTTACTTCATGGAAACCACCCGCTTCTTGTAATTCAGAAGGTAAGTCAGGATTTTCTATAGATCCTTTATACGAAGCGTTGCGTTTTGCATAGGCTTCAGAGACTGCCTTAGGCCCTCCTGCCGCAGCTGCTACTACATCCTTAGGTTGTCCAATCTGTTTACCTTCAGGTGTTTCTGTGGCCATCAAAGCTGGTTTGATACCCCTACTTGTCATTCGCTCATTACCATAGGTTGCCTTACCAAGTGCCGATCTATCACTCAAGAGTTGCATTAGACCATAATTGTTTTGATAATTATCTCCCCACGCAGCACGAGCCATCTCATCAAAAGTTTGGTCATATCCTCTCACATATGTGGTTGGATCACCAGTTTTACCTTGGTCAATAGCTTTAAAATATGGTTCAACATCTTTCTTAACCATTTCTGGTACGACTTTCATTCTTACTTCTGCTGGGATAGGTTGCTTAGTTACTTTCTCTGCCCCTGTTGCATCCATAATTTTTTGTTTTTGTTCATCAACAAGTTTTTGATCATAATTTGGATTCTCATTACCAGTTTTGAAAGCAGCTCCTGCGGATGTTTGCCCCTTATTAAACACGTCTTCAGGATTCCATGAAATATTTCGTGCGTGAAGATCTTCAGGATTAAGTAATCCAATCAGTTCATTTCCTAGTTTTTTTGTTTCTTCAGGAGTTAGTTTGGATTCTTTAATACTTTTTAGTGCAGAATCGATATAAGTATCCAATCCACCTGGAGAAAACTGCCCCCCAGTTCCGTGTCCTAACATCTGAAGATCGTCAAGTGCTTTTTGGTATTCAGGAGTAGTTGCCGCCTCTGTAGGACCCGGTGGATTTATGGGAGCCTGCTCTAATAGACTTTTTCCACTAGCACCACTTATTTTTGCAGCTCTAGCATCTCCTGCACTAGCCTTGGAAAGAATGGGCATTTTATCGTGGATAAGTCCAGACCCACTATTTTGGAATACCTTTGAATTTTCCAATGGCTTCAAATAAACTTCATTGCTTGCTGCCGTTAGAGGAGAGGTTCGTCCTTCACTGATG
>CAITEG010000014.1 GCA_903891365.1 uncultured bacterium | reverse complement strand
TACCATTTGGGAAGTTTGTTTACTGAGCTTTTATTGGCATGTGTTTTGCTTGCAATGTTTGCAACGGCACTTATGAATATGACGGTAGCTTCAAGAATTTTATTTGCGATGTCTCGTGATAAAAAATTTATTGGACATAATGTTTTGAAAAAAGTTTCTTCTCATGGGATTCCTCTCTATTCTGCTTTATTGGTAGCTCTTGTTGAAATTATCGTACTTCTAACTATGTATGGTCTTTCAGCAATATTCGCTTCAGCAATAGTCTTGTTATTCTTAGCCTACCTTATTACTGTAATAAACTTTGCCATAGGTCTTAAAAAACTTCCTGCAACTCAAAATTTTTCATTGGGTAAGTGGCATTGGTTTGTTGTAATCCTTTCAATATTCTGGCTTTGTGCGGAAATTTGTATCTTAACAATCCCACAAGAATTTCACCTCGCCGCAGAAATTACAGGTGCAATAATTATTCTAGGAATAGTACTGTATTACATACAAAGATTTTTTGTAAAGACTTCTGATCTTTAATCTTACTCTGCAATATAGCTTTTTTAACAAAAAGTGATAGATTGCAAGTATGACCCACCGAGAAGACCAAATCAAAATACTAGACCTTGTCTGTTCAAAACTGCTTCCACCAGATTTTGATCCTGTAAATCAAGAGGTTGTCATCCCTGAAGAACAATTAAAACAAGAGGGGTTTTCGTTTTACGGTGCTATGAATTTGATCAAGGAATTTTATGAAGCAATGCCAAAATTAAGTTCTGCAACTACTCCAGAGGGTAAACGTGAAATTCGTGTAACTGTGATAAGTGGCGATGCCCATAGTTGGCTTTCAATGCTCAAGTATCCTAATCGTCAAATAGAAGAAGATATTGAACAGTATGAAATTGATTCTGCTTTTACTGAAATTCCTCCAAAAGTTTCAATAAAATTTGACGACAAGAAAGGCATTTATCAAACCAAAAATCCTGAATACTGCTATTCGCTTGATAGTGAAAGCCAGAGAATGAAAATTGTTAAATATCTTCTTATCCATGAAAAATCAGGTATTGCTAATTTAAGAAAACTTACGATGCAAAAAGATGGCGTCATTTCTCAAGAAATTAAACGAATGAATCAAACTTTTAAACTAAAATTACACGTTACTCATCCGCTTATTATCCACCTTAAAGTGGGTGGTTATTCTTTGAACAAAGAATTTTTTAACATAGCATAACTCTTACACTTTTACTTAACGTTAATAACTTTGTCTTTTTAACCTATGAATATAGGTATTTTTTACTGTTAGCGTTTAGGAAAAGTATCGTTTAGGTTGTTGTTGAAATTTGAGAAGATGGCTAAGTGAAACAGTTTAGCCAATTATTAGTGGAAAGAATCCAAGCGTACTTTAAAGAAAAGTATGACTTGGATTTGCCAGAGGAAACTGCACAGGAATATTTAAATTCCTATGCCAGTTTGTATATCGTTTTTGCTAAGGTCGGGCAAAAGGGGCGTGCCGTCCCCGAGGCTGATTTATCAGCTCGGGGCGGTGCGCCTTTGGGCGGTAGTGCTAACGATTCAAAGTAGGTGCATTGCGCGCGGAACGCGCGCGCATTTCTTCTCTTGAGTATAGGACACTTAATGACATATAAAGATTATGGAAACTAATATTAAAGCGGTTGTTTCAGGTAGATTGATTGAATTCTATAATTTCACCTCACGGGCTTTGAAGTATGGTGCTAGTAGTCGTGATTCTCATAAGCCCATAGGTGGTACCTATTGGGAATATGGGCGAGAGTATGGTGCTTTTCGTGAAAACGGTAAATTGATAGCAAGAGAAATCAGGCATCAGGATATTGAACCAGAAACAAAAGAGGAATACATTGAACGCTCTATCCGTCGGGCTTCCACTCAAATGAAAAGACTGATAAGCTCCAACCACGAACAACACCTTGAAACTGAAACTACATATTTTACAACTAAGTTTTTAACTCTTACCCTTGCAGATCGTTCCTTGCTTTTTCTTGAAAAAACTAACCCCCTCTTTACTGATTTTATCCGTCGTCTTAATCGCCATATTTATGGTAATGACTTAAAGCAAAGAAAACTTATTTACATCGCTGTGCCTGAACGGCAGAATGACGGTGTCGTTCATTATCACACCTTACTTTTTAATATGCCCTTTGTCGCTCAAAAAACCTTGCAGAATATTTGGGAGTCTGGGTTAGAAGATGTTATCGCAACTCCAACCAACCCAAAGGGTATTAAAGGAATTGTTGATATTAGAGTAAAGCGTAGTTGGAAAATTTGTTTTTATTTAACCAAGTATTTAGTAAAAAATTTTCATGACCCTGCTCTTGCTGGTCGTCGTAAATATTTTCCGTCATTAAAACTTTTACGCCCTTTAAATATGTATGAGGAAAATGATGTCATTGGTCTACAGGCTTCTATCCCACAAGAATATCTAACTAAAACCAGAGATTTTTATTCCTCCTACTGTGGGAATGTTACATATACTTCGTATTTAATACCTCAGTCCTTTACTCCTAACGATATTGGTGTATGATTCCAAATATTATGAAATTCGTCCTATATTGCCGTAAATCAACCGAATCAGATGACCGCCAAGTGCTGTCTTTGGATTCACAAGAAAAAGAATTGCTCTCTTTAGCTGAAAGGTTGGGTATTGAGATTGTTAAAATTTTCCGTGAGAGTAAATCTGCTAAAGAACCTGGTCGTCCAGTATTCAACGAAATGCTGAAATTTGTTTCTTCGGGAAAAGCAGAAGCGATACTCTGTTGGAAAATTGATAGACTTACTCGTAATCCTGTTGATGGTGGACAGATACAATGGCTCTTGCAAAATGACAAGATTAAAAGAATCCAAACTTTTGAGAAAAACTTTTTGCCAAATGATAATGTCTTATTGATGTCCATTGAACAAGGAATGGCTAGTCAGTATATTCGTGATTTGAGTTCTAACATTAAACGGGGTAATAGGGCAAAACTAGAAAAAGGAGACTGGCCGAATCGGGCACCATTTGGCTACAAAAATGATAAAGGCAACATAAAAATTATTATTGATTCAGTCAATTCAAAATATGTTGTTAGGGCTTTTGAACTCTATGCCACTGGCAGTTATGGTTTTAAGGACATAGCACAAATTCTTTGTAATGAAGGATTGCAGACAAAAACTGGTAAAAAGTATTTTGGCGGAAGTGTCTATCGCTTAATCAATAATTCTTTCTATTGCGGACTTATGCAAAGAGACGAAAAGTTGTATATCGGCAATCACGCTCCTTTAGTTTCTAAAGAATTATTTGATACAGCTCAAAATGTTTTGCATAACAAAAATCGTCCGAGAGTTAAAACTCATTTCTTTCCGCTTCGTGGCTTCTTGTCGTGTGAAAGTTGTGGCTGTTCTCTAACCGCCTGTTTGAAAAAAGGTCATCATTATTACTACTGCACAAACAGTAAAGGTGTCTGTACTGAACACAAAACGTATATGCGAGAAAAAGATTTATATCCGATAGTTTCTACTCTTTTTCAAAAACTGGATATTGACGAGAAATTGATTGATATTTTATATGATTCCGCAAAAGAGAAATTAGACTTGGACGAGGTTTATCTGAAAGGTGTTCTGGCTACCCTCCAAGAGAGGCTAGATGCCCTTGTGGTGAAAGAATCTCGCCTAGTTGATACTTTCCTTGATCGGCAGGTTTCTAAAGAAATTTACGACAGCAAGATATTGGAAATTCAGAATGACAAAGTGCTAGTTACTAAACAAATTAACGATTTGAAAGAAAAACACGCTCAAGAAATCTCTACCTTGGAACCGACTAAAAATGTCTTTCTACGCGCTAGCAGAAGCTCTAAACAGTTTTTACTAGCTGATGACAATGAAAAGAGAGAAATGGTAGAAAACATCGTTTGGAACCTTTCATTCAAAGACCAAAATATGTTGCAATATAAGTTCAAAAGTCCATATTCAGCACTGGCAAATGTGCCTAAAAATGCTGATATTTTAACATTGCGGAGGCGGTGAGATTCGAACTCACGGAACCGATTAAGGTTCGACGGTTTAGTAAACCGTTGATTTAAACCACTCATCCACGCCTCCTCACTTCATTAGTCGTCGTGTCTTCGTGCCCTCCCGGGCCCTTCCCTCAAGCTGGTGCTTCGCACATAGCTTGTCAGATAAACGATCTGAACGGATGAAATATAAAGCAGTTTATATTTCATATCCACGCCTCCAATTTGTTTATCTTAGCATATTTAATGTATTTTCAAAATATTCTCTGATTTGGGAAAGGTTTCAAAATATGGTATTTTATAGTGAGTAAGGAGCCGTGGGAGAGTGGTTTAATCTACCTCTTTGCTAAAGAGGCGGGGAGTAATTTCCCCCGCTGGTTCGAATCCAGCCGGCTCCGCATTATTATTAATAATAAAAAAATAAAATATATGGCAAATGTAAAAATTTCAAAGATTATTGGACGAGAGATATTGGATTCAAGAGGCAATCCGACTGTAGAGGTAGATGTAATACTAGCAGACGGTTCTTGCGGGAGAGCAGGGGTACCAAGTGGTGCTTCGACAGGAAGTCATGAAGCAGTAGAACTTCGCGATGGAGATGCTAAAAGATACGGAGGTAAGGGTGTTCTTAAAGCAGTAAAGAATGTAAATGAAGATATACAAAAGAAGCTTAAAGGTAAAGTTTGGAATCAGAAGACTCTAGACCAAGCGATGATTGACTTAGATGGTACGGAGAATAAAGGCAAGCTTGGAGCGAACGCTATCCTCGGAGTCTCTATCGCTTTTGCGAAAGCTGTAGCGATGTCGGAGAAGAAGCCTTTGTGGAAATACTTTAAAGATATTTCTAAAACAAAGGAAGTTAGACTTCCAGTACCGATGATGAACATATTAAATGGTGGAAGTCATGCTGAGAATTCTACAGATTTGCAGGAGTTCATGATTATGCCTACAGGAGCAAAAACTTTCAAGCAAGCCTTGCAATGGGGAGCAGAAGTTTTTCATACTTTGAAAAAGATTCTTGCAGAGAGAAAGCTCAATACTTCTGTCGGAGATGAAGGAGGATACGCACCATCTCTTCCTACCAATGAAGCTGCTATAGAGGTGATCCTTGAAGCTATAAAGAAAGCAGGCTATACACCAGGGAGAGATATAAGTATAGCGATAGACGCTGCAGCTAGTGAATTTTATAAAGATGGTAAGTATGTACTTGCGACAGAAGGTAAAAGTCTATCGAGTGAAGAGATGGTAGTCTTCTATGAGAATTGGGTAAATAAGTTCCCGATCGTATCTATTGAAGATGGACTTGCAGAAGACGACTGGAGTGGATGGAGCCTCATGACTAAAAAGCTTGGAAAGAAAATACAAATAGTCGGAGATGATTTATTTGTCACAAATATAAAGAGACTTGCGGAAGGTATAGAGAAGAAAGCAGGGAACTCTATCTTGATAAAACTCAATCAAATCGGAACCGTATCTGAAACTATCGATGCGATAAATATGGCCAAGAAGGCTGGGTATACAGCAGTCGTCTCGCATAGATCAGGAGAGACAGAGGATTATACTATTGCTGATATGGTAGTAGGACTTGGTACAGGACAGATAAAGACAGGCTCACTTTGTAGAAGTGAAAGAGTCGCAAAGTACAACGAGCTTCTACGTATAGAAGAATCTCTCGGAGCTAAAGCTATCTTCCCAGGGAAGAATGCATTTAAGTAAAAATTATTTTGTGGTAGAATATAACTATGCAAACAGTACAAACATTTTTACAAACTATCTGGGCTTCAATCCTTTTATTGGGTTGGTTCAAAGTCATTATCATAGTGGTTGCGATTGCTGTTCTCTCTAAGTATCAGTATGTTCTAGGATTACTTGCTGCATTACTCTTTGTAGCATTCTTGGGACATTGGATAGCTTTCTAGTAATTTAATTAAAAATTAATAATTACGAATTAAGAATTGATATAAAAATGAGCAAGGGTAAAATCCTTGCTCATTTTTGTGTTTATTGACAAAGACCTTAAATCATAGTAGTATTCACTTAAATAAAATACTTTAAAAATAATTAGAAATTATGGAAAGAAAACGTTATTCAGATCTTGAGCTCCAGGAGTTCAAAGCAGTAATTCTTAAGAATATTGAATTTACTAAGTTTAGTCTTGGTGATCTTAAAAGTTCTTTGAATCATGAAGGAGAAAATGGTACCAAAGACACATCCCCGACTTTTAAAGTTCTTGAAGAAGGAAACGAAACTATGACCAAAGAACAGAAAGCAAAAGAGGCTATTCGTTTGGAAAATTTTCTTAATTTATTAAAACTTGCTTTGATTCGTATTGAAAACAAAACTTACGGAATTTGCCGCGAAACAGGGGAGTTGATTTCCAAAGAACGACTTATGGCGGTTCCACATGCTACATTGTCTATCACTGCAAAATTACAAAAAACTCAGCCTTGTTAATGTATGAGAAAAAGGAAGAGAAGTCGTAAAAGGCCTCTAAATTACTTCGTTCTAATTGCTTCCACTTGGAGGGAATTGATAGATGATATTTTCATCTTCTAGAATCTTAGTATCAAAAAATTAAGTTAAACCCAGCTTGCGTATGCATCTGGGTTTTCTTTTGGTTTGAAAGTTTTTAGTATATAATACGAAATATGAAACCACATTTTAATATGGCATGGGTTTGGATAGCAGCTATTATTATTCTTAATATCGTCATCTTTTACTTTATGTCTAAGAAGTTGGAAAGTTTTGTTGAAGTTAGTGTGGCCAAGTCAAATATAGAGAAAGGGTTATAAGGTAAAAATTTAAATTTAATATGGAAAAAGTAGGATTAACAACATCACAGAAAATAAAGAAGAATGTCTGGAAGCATTTATATAAGTATTTCCCTTGGATACAGAAGCACTTTCTCAAGTGGCATTTAGTTTGGCATGAGAAGGGTCGTCAGCCTTATCATATCGGCTGGCTTGCTCCTGGCAAGACGCTAGAGGAACTTGAGAAGCATCTCCATACTGAATGGGGCTTCGGGAACCACTTCGTTGCTTGGCATGATAATGGCCAGGTTCTATCTTGGCGTAAGCTTGAAGACTTTAATAATCAGTATCATATAAGAGTTTTTAAAGACGGAGAGATAAGAGGACATCATGAATTTACTCCTGAAAGTAAACCATTTGAACATTTCGTAGAAATTAACGAAGAACCTCGTATGGAAGAATTTAAAAAATTTTTAGGACACTATATTGTCGAGAAGCAGCATCCTATGCATTTAAAGATGGACAGAAAAACTGCTCCAGATTCTGAGATAACAGTAGATGATCCTCTAGATAAAAATGGAAGACACTATCACAGGAATTAGGTTATAGTAGTTAGCTTATAGTGAATAGTAAAAATGCGTCAGCTATGCTGACGCATTTTTAATCTACTAATTACTAGAAACTAACTTACTAGTCACTAATCTTTGATTTCGGATAAATTATATCCCAGAGAGCAGCAGCGACGTTGTGAGGACGGCCGACGAGAGGGTAGTGGTGAAGATCGATGAATGGAGCAGAGTTACATTCTATAACTCCAGACTTTGGTTGGTCTTTCCATGAGACGGAGACATCATCCATTATAAAGTCGACTCCAATAAGTGGATCGTTCAAGACTTTTCCTATCTTCTCAAGCATTTCTATGTTGTCAGGGTGGATTATATCCGTCACGTCTGTGATGCCACCCCCGACTGCACGACTAGTTTTCTGTCCGAGAGTCACTATCTCTTTGTTTTTTGGTATATATTCAGGTGTCTTATTCCAGTGTGTAAGTTCTTTGATTGCTTCATTATCTAGTTTAAGTTGGTGGAACATTTTGTTATCACGAAGAGGATTTTTATTCTCTATGTCTATAAGTTCTTTTACATTATGTATTCCATCTCCTATGATATAAGCAGGTTCACGACGAAGCGCTGCTATAAATTTGCCGCCGATGACTGTCCCTCTATGAACATAACCAGAGAGTTCTTCTTCTATCATAACCCAAGGGGAAAGCATATGAACCAAATGATATGCTTTTTTCATTTCTTCTTCGGTACTTATGTGTGTAGTTGTATGGCGACTTCTGGAGCCTAAGTTTGGCTTGGCGATTACCGGCTTATCTAAACTTTTAAATAATTTGAGAGCTTGTTTTTCTGTCCTGGCTATACCTCCAGCCGCTACCTTAATGCCTTCTTTTATGAAATGTTGTTTCATTTCATTCTTATTATCCATCCACTCAAGGCCGGCAGGGTCGTAATCTTTTGTTCGAGGAAGAACGTCAAAGAAACGCATCTCACCTTCAAATTTTGAGATGAAGATATCATTACCTACACCAAATAAGTGGAACTCTCTCATATCGATACCACGCTTTATAGCTTCTTCCCAAAGAACCTTAGCTCGGAAACTGTCTTTTTCATTTGGTTTAGTGGTAATAGTTCCCAAGTGAAGGAAAGTAAGAGTTTTTGTAAGTATTGGTCCTATCCATTCGAGTTTTCTTTCAGGAATTATATTATCCATCCACTTTGTGTAAGGATCTACCATTTCACTTAGCCATATAGAGATATAAGTCAGTTTATGATTCACCTGAGCTCCTCCGCAATCTACGCAATATTTTTTTTCTTTTTTCATATTATGCTTCTAATATACCAGAAACTAGTGAGCAATAGCAAAGCCGATGACTTTCTTTGCTCCAGAATGTTTGAGAAGTTTCATTATCTCCATCAGAGTTCCACCAGTCGTGGTCACGTCGTCTATGACGACGATAGTTCTACCTTTTATCTGCTCTTCATTCTTAATTAGGAAAGCCCCTTTGATATTTTGCAATCTTCTGTTTCTATTTTCTATACGAGCTTGAGGAATTGTGTTTATTTTTTTATAAATTATATCTTTTTTAAATTCAAATAGATTTTTTTCTCCACAATTACAAAAATTCCTGGCAATAATTTCTGACTGGTTGTATCCACGGACTTTTCTTTTATCGTGCGATATCGGTACAGGAATAATACAGATGGGGGAGCCTTGTGAGAACATCCTTATCTCGTTTATTTCTTCTAAGAAGGCAAAATATAATGATTCTCCAAGTTTTTGCCCCAAGTGGGGGTAGTGGTGGTACTTTAATTGCCAGATAGCTTTCTTTATAAGGGGATCTCTGTAGTCATAAAGAGCAAATATTTTGTCTTCAGTCGGTCTTTCTGCTAGTCTCAAATTATTTATACAATTTTCACAAAGAGCTTCTCCTTTTTTATTACACCCAAGGCACTTAGAAGGAAATAATATTTCTAAGAATAGATTAAACCATCTTTTAGTTGTGGAGATAGCCTTTTCCACTTCTTAATTTTACTATATATGTGTTATACTTGGTAGAGTAATATGGATAATTCACTAAAAGGTATAATTGCATCAGGAATGACAAGTCTAAAGGAGATGTTTTCTTCGGAAAAAGCATCAAGTAGTATCTTGGGCATAGACATAGGTTCTTCTGCTATAAAAGTTGTCCAATTAAAAAAGAAAGGAGGTAAAGCTATACTCGAAACTTATGGGGCTATTTCTCTTGGTCCTTACGGGAACACTGATATAGGCCAAGTTACAAATTTGCAGACAGATGACGTCGTCAAAGCATTAGTTGATGTTATGAGAGAGTCAAACGTTACCATAAAGAGTGGTATCATTGCTATTCCTTCTTCAGCTAGTCTTATCTTTACCTTAACTTTACCTGATACTATCAAGGAAGATAAGTTTGCCAGTGTTATACCGATAGAAGCCCGCAAATATATCCCAGTGCCTATTACAGAAGTGTCTTTAGACTGGTTTGTTTTACCAAAAGAGTCAGATTCTTCAGAGAGTGATGTCATGAACCCAGTTTCAAAGCCTATTGTCCCTGACAACAAGACGGAAGTTCTCGTCGTTGCTATTCACAATGACATCCTTACTCGATATCAAGAGATTTTGAAAAAAACAGAGTTGCATTCAGATTCATTTGAAATGGAAATTTTCAGTAACATACGTTCTTCTTTCACTCACGACTTGGCTCCTGTCCTCCTTATGGATTTTGGAGCATCTAAAACTAAACTTTCAATTATCGAAGAAGGTATTGTTCACGTATTCCATATTGTAAACAGGGGAGGATCTGATATTACGAAAAATATTGCTTCTTCTTTAGGTGTTTCCTTTACTGAAGCTGAAAAAGTGAAGAGAACAGTTGGTCTTGATTTAAATAGTAACCCAGAAGTTGCTGATATTGTACGTTTATCCATAGAATATATTTTAGCTGATGCTAGTGGTGTTGTGTTTGCTTACCAGAAGAAGTATAATAAAAACATAAGTAAAGTGATTTTAACTGGAGGCGGTTCTTTGGTGAAAGGTCTCAAAGAAAAAGTAACAGATAATTTTCATACAGAGGTATTATACAGCAATCCCTTTTCTAAAACTGAAGCTCCCGCATTTCTTGCCCCTGTGCTTGAGATTAGTGGACCAGAGTTTAGTGTGGCAGTAGGACTCGCATTACGACAATTTTTAAATTAATTTGTACATATGGAGAATTCATTCCAAACATCATTTATACCCAAGAAGCCTATCATAACGAACGGAGCATCTTCTTCTGTTCCTACTTCCAGTACCACTAGTATTACTATGGTAGTATCATTCTTCATTTTTATTGTAATGGTAGGGGCAGCTGGAGGACTTTATTTATACAAGAATTATGTGTTAGTTAAATCTAAAGCAGATTTGTCTGCAAATTTATTTAAGATTCGTGATAGTTTTGATAAGGATACTATCGCTGAGCTTGAGATGTATGACAAGCGTACAACTGTTGCTCGTGATATCTTGTCAAAGCACGTAGTACTTTCTCCTTTGTTTGAAACTATCAACAAGCTTACTCTATCTACTATCCAGTTTACTAAGTTTGAACATAAAACAGTCAAAGATCTCTTCTCTGTAAAGATGTCAGGTATAGCTAAGGATTATAAGTCTATCGCTTTACAAGCTGATGTTTTTAATAATGAGAAAGATGGCCAAATGTTTAAAGATGTAATTTTTTCAAACTTAACAAAAGACAAGAATAATTTTGTGACATTTGATGTTGAATTTAGTGTAAGCCCTACTTTATTATCTTATGAAAACAATATTTCAAATAAAGGTGCTGTTTTAGATACTACAGCTGTTGCTAATCCTGCTCCTGTTGATAATACTCCTGTTTTAAACCAGAATCCTTTAGGATCTGCTGGTACTCCAAATACTAATCAGATGAATAATACAGTGACGCCATTACCAACATCTACAAGTACTCAATAATTATGAAATTAATATTACCTATAATCTTTATCGTAGTTGCTATCCTTGCTTTTATCTTTGGGGTTAATCCTTATTATCAAGAAGTGAAAGCTATGAGGTCTGATATAGATGTCTATAATGCAGCTCTTAGTAATTCGACAAATCTCCAGAAAACACAGGACACACTTCTTAAGGCTTATAACGAGATATCACAAGCAGACAAAGATCGTCTAGGGAACTTTCTACCAAGTACAGTAAACAATATACAGTTTATTTTGGAAGTTGAGCGTGTTGCTAATTTGCATAATATGCCTATCAAGGATATTAAATTTGATTCAGTCAAAAAAGACGTTGCTCCTACTGATACGACAACTATCGTTTCAGAAGTAAATGTTGATAATCTTCCGTATGGAGTTTTCCCTATAGAGTTCACAACAGAAGGGAACTATGACTCATTTGTCGCTTTCTTAAAAGACTTAGAGTACAACCTAAGACTTGTGGATGTAAAGTCTGTATCTTTCTCTATTCCTGATAGTAGTGTTAAAATAGCAAGTGGTATAGATCCCAATATCTATACTTATGATTTGAAGGTTGAGACTTATTGGCTTAAATAATTATGCACAAGAAACACAATAAATTTTTAGTAATATCTTTTATCCTAGTTTTAGTACTTGGAGTTTATTCTTATTTTTATAATGATTTTGTAGGTAAAGTTTTTTCGGCTGATAGTTCTCTTACTTCATCACTAGGTACAACTCCTATAGCCGCTTCTTCTGACGCCAGTGTAAAAGCAGCGGAGGATACAGCTTTTCTTATGAAGCTTGCGTCTCTTACAAGAATTAAAGTTGATGCTTCTTTATTTGAAGATCAATCTTTTAAATTGCTTGTAAATAATGATGTCCAGCTAGATCAAGTTGCTTATGGACGTACTAATCCTTTCTCTCCTACATACAGTGCAAACGCTGCTATAAAAGCCACTGCTATACTGAAGACAAATCCAGCTACAAATATAAATAAGACTTCAGCTGTACTCAATGGTTCACTTGAAGGAGCTACAACTAGTAATATCTTTTTTGAATATGGTACAGATCAAAATCTAGGAAGTAAGACTTCTAAAGTTACAACATCTTCTGTTGGAAGTTTTGCGGCTATTATCTATGGCCTAACACCAAAGACAGCATACTTTTATCGTGCTACTGCCAATATAAATGGGTTAGTCATAACCGGTGACATAATTCCATTTAATACCAATTAATTTAATATGATAATTTTAGAAGAATTAGTAAAAAAAGGTCTTATCCGAGAAGACCAAGTGCCTGAGATAGTAAAAACAGCTGAAGATAAATATGCAGGTGATATAGATCAGGCCCTCATAAGTTTTAATGTAAGTGAAGATTCAATTCTTGAATTGAAGTCTTCTCTTTTTAATATTCCAATCAAAAAGATAGATGCAAGTTTAGTTACTTCCTCTATTTTAAAAATAATTCCAGAAGATACTGCCAAGACTTATCGTTTTTTGGCTACTGGTGTTATCAATGGAGTGATAGAAGTAGGCATAGTTGATCCGGAGAATGTTCAAGCTCTCGATGTTCTTACTTTTATTACTGCCAAGATGGATAAACCCTTCAAATTATTTCTGATAAGTAATAGTACTTTTAATAGTTTACTTGAAAAGTATGATGTGTTAGGAAGTGAAGTTGACTCAGCTCTTTCTGAACTCGACCAAGAGGTGACTTTCAATGTGGATGAAGCTACAAAAGAATCTAAGGGTGGTAAAGAAGAAGAGAAGATAACAGAAGATGCTCCTATTATTAAAATTGTCTCTGTTATTTTGAAACACGCTGTTGAAGGAAATGCTTCTGATATACATATAGAAAACTCAGGGGACAAGATAAAGGTTCGTTTTCGTGTGGATGGAGTTCTTCATACCTCTCTCATTCTACCTATTGCTGTTTACAATGGAATTGTTGCTCGTATTAAAATTCTTTCAAAACTCAGGCTTGATGAAAAGAGAAAGCCTCAAGATGGAGGATTCTCAGCTAAAATTGAAGGACGCAAGATTGACTACCGTGTCTCGACAATGCCTGCTTACTACGGGGAAAAGATTGTTATGCGTATTTTGGACTCTCAGAGAGGGGTTAAGCCACTTAATGATCTTGATATGTCAGATGATAATATGGCTTTGGTCAGAGAAGCGATTGCTCGTCCTTATGGACTTATTTTAATTACTGGTCCTACTGGTTCAGGTAAGACGACGTCTCTTTATTCAATGTTAAATGAGCTTGATCACGAAAAAGAAAACATCGTTTCTCTTGAAGATCCAGTTGAGTACCATATCGATGGTATAAATCAGTCACAAGTTGCTCCTGAGATAGGGTATACATTTGCATCAGGACTTCGTTCTATCTTAAGACAAGACCCAAATATAATATTCGTCGGAGAGATTCGTGATAAGGAAACTGCTGAACTTGCTATCCAGGCTGCTCTTACTGGTCACCTTGTTTTCTCAACTCTTCACACGAACAGTGCGGTCGGAGCAATTCCACGTCTTATAGATATGGGTATCGACCCTTATCTTATTGCGCCTACTTTGGTCCTTTGTATTGCTCAACGTTTGGCACGTAAGATACATCCAAATTCTAAAAAGCAAATTCCGATAGATGGAGCTACTAGAATCATGATAGACAAGCATTTCATTGGTCTGCCAGAAGAGTTTAAAAAGAAGCTTAATATTGGAGACTCTGTATATGAAGCAATCCCATCACCTGAATGTCCTTCAGGAATGCTTGGACGTGTCCCTGTCTATGAAATGTTTAAAATTGATAGAGAAATGCAGGAGATAATACTAAAAAAGCCAGAAGAACAAGAGATCTTTAAGCTTGCCAGAGAAAGAGGAATGATAACTATTCGTGAGGATGCTATCATTAAGAGTATGAAAGGCCTCGTTCCATTCCAAGAAGTGTATAATTTTTAAAATAGGTGTTATACTATATATAATATGGAAGCAAACAAAAAAATTCTTATTATTGATGATGATAATTTTCTTCTTGATATGTATGCTCTTAAATTCAGCAAGTCTAATTTTGATGTTTCGACTGCTTTAGGTCCTGAAGTTGCACTTGAGAAACTCCACGCGGGTCTTTCTCCTGATATTATTCTACTTGATATTATGATGCCGGTCATGGATGGTTTTGAATTGATGGAAAAAATGAAAGAAGACAATTTAGCAGAAAAGGCTTATAAGATTATCCTTTCAAACAGAGGGCAACCATCTGATATTGCTCGAGGGGAGGCTCTCGGAGCAGTCGGATATATAGTGAAGGCTTCAAGTACTCCCACAGAAGTCATAAATAAAGTGAATGAAATTATTAGTAAACAACAAATTTAAACAATGGACTATAACAAATATCTAGATGAAATACTTACAAGTTTAATTCACGAAGATGGATCAGATTTACATTTGGGAGAGGGTAGAAAGCCCGCTGTTCGTATAAATGGTGAGCTTATTTTTATTTCAAATAAAGAAATTTTGAAGAAGGAAGATATGCTCAGTCTTTTGGGTATATTTTTGGGTAAAGAAAAAACCACAAAATTTTTAGAGGACAAAGAAGTTGACTTCTCTTTCTCTTTTAAAGGTAATACGCACCTTCGTGGGAATGCTTTTTTTCAAAGAGGAAGTATTTGTATAGCTATTCGTCTTGTTCCTAAAGCAAAATCTTTCGAAGAACTTAATCTACCTGCAATCCTTAAAACTTTTGCTATGAAGAAGCAAGGATTCTTCTTGGTAGTAGGTCCTGTAGGCCAAGGTAAGTCTACGACTCTTTCCACAATGATTAATTATATAAACAAAGAGAGTACAACTCATATCATAACGATTGAAGATCCTATTGAGTTTGTCTATTCTCAAGATAGGTCAATAATAGATCAGAGAGAGATAGGTCTTGATACCAATGATTTTCCCCTCGCTCTTAAAGCAGCTTTTCGTGAAGACGTGAATGTAATCCTTATCGGAGAAATGCGTAACAATGAGACGATGTCTGCAGCTGTTACCGCAGCTGAGACGGGTCACTTGGTCTTCTCAACACTCCATACGAACAATGCTCCTCAGACCATCGATCGTATCATCGACTCTTTCCCAGCAAATCAGCAAGAACAGATAAGATTGCAATTAGCTTCAAGTTTGGTGGGTATACTTTCACAACGTCTCATCCCTCGTGTTACAGGTGGTAGAATCCCAGCTTTTGAGTTACTTATAAATAATAATGCTGTATCGAATCTAATTCGCGAGAAGAGAACTCATGAGATAAACACTGTCATTGAAACATCTTCTGAGCAAGGTATGATAGATATGAATAGATATTTAGTAGAGTTGGTCGCAAAAGGGGAGATAACACTAGAAAGTGCTTATCAATACTCATTTAATCCTAAGGCACTGGAACGAATGTTCTAAATTTTATGTTATTTAAATACGAATCAATTACAAATATAGGAGAGAAAAAGATAGGCTCTATCGATGCTTCGTCAAAGGATTCTGCAATTTCAGCTCTTCAGAGAAGAGGCTTGATAGTTTCTTCTATAAAAGAAGAAGGGGAAAATAAGGGAATTTTAAAGATGTCATTTTTTGATAGAGGAGTAAAGATGAAAGATATAGTTATTATGTCTCGTCAGATTTCTACTTTATTTGAAGCTCAAGTTTCTGCTTTAAAAGCGTTTAATCTTCTAGCTTCCAATACAGAGAATCCTGCTTTGGTTAAAATATTAAATACTATTTGCTCAGATATTGAAGCCGGAGTATCTATCTCAGAAGCTTTGTCTCGTCATCCAGATGCTTTCTCTGTTTTTTATGTGAATATGGTCAAAGCAGGAGAAGAGTCTGGTAAGCTTACCCAAACATTTAGTTACCTAGCTGAATATCTTGATCGTCAGTACCAGCTAACTTCTAAGACAAAGAATGCTCTTATATATCCCGGATTCGTTATCGGGGTCTTTCTTATTGTGATGTCTCTTATGTTCGTCTTTATCGTTCCTAGACTTGCTGTTATTATTAAAGATTCAGGACAGGCTATTCCTATTTCTACCAAGATAATATTTGCCTTAAGTGATATCTTTGTAAATTATGGGATATTCCTCCTTTTGGGGTTAGTTTTATTTGGTTTTTATATTTTTAGATTGACTAAGACAGAATCTGGCCAGAAGTATCTAGATAAACTTAAAATATCTGTTCCAATCTTTAAGAATATCTATATGAAACTATATCTTTCTCGTATAGCTGACAATATGGATACAATGCTTTCCTCAGGTATCACTATCATTAGAGCGATAGAGCTCACTTCTGTTGTTGTGGGGAATAGAGTATATGAGGATTTACTAAAGGATGTTGGTGAGAAGATTAAAAGTGGTAGTTCTATGTCAGAAGCTTTCTCTATGCATCCTGAGATACCAACGATAATGGCCGGAATGATACACGTTGGCGAGGAGACAGGCTCTCTCGGAAGTATTCTTAAGACACTTGGAAAGTTTTATTCTCGTGAAGTGAATGAAGCTGTTGATACTATGGTCTCTCTTATCGAACCACTCATGATAGTCGCTCTTGGACTTGGAGTTGGTTTGCTCTTAACATCTGTCCTCATGCCAATTTATAATATTGCAGGAGGAGTATAGTTTGTATAGTTATCCACACCTTTTATATATTGTGCTTTTAATAAAGTTGTATGATATAATAAGGGTATTAAAAAGTAAGGTCGCGTCTTTTTTAAAGAAAGACAAATTATTATAAGTTTAATTAATATTTTCCGCTAACGCGGATCCGCATAAAAGCGGAAAATAAATTATGAAAAAAAATAAAGGTTTTACGCTTATTGAACTTTTGGTGGTTATCGCAATTATTGGTATTTTAGCATCAGTTGTTCTTGCATCTCTAAATACTGCTCGTGCTAAAGGTGCAGATGCAGCTATCAAGTCAAACTTGAACAATATAAGAGCTCAAGCTGAGCTAGTATATGATTCTGCTACTCCAAATAGTTATGCTACTGTATGTTCAGATGCTAACGTTGTTAAGGGTGTTTCTGCTGCTGCTACTGCCGCTGGTGCTACTTGGACTAGTACTGCAAACAATGCAGCTGGTATGACTTGTACAAATGCTGCAGGAACATGGGTTGCTGTTGCTCCCCTCAAAGCTACTGCAAGTACATGGTGGTGTGTAGACAATACAGGAACATCAAAGCTTGTAACTACAACAGCTCCTGGTGCTGCAATTACAGTTTGTCCATAATATTTGTTTTCTCAAAAAATCACCTAGCAATAGGTGGTTTTTTGTTTTTTATATGATACAATATATGTATTAAAATTTTTTTTGAAATACTAAAATAAATTATGAAAAAGAATAAAGGCTTAGTTCTGAATTATGTGAAGGGTTTTACTCTTATTGAACTTCTGGTTGTTATCGCAATTATTGGTGTTTTGGCAAGTGTAGTTCTAGCTTCTGTAAATGCTGCTCGTACCAAGGCATCAGATGCTGTAGTGAAAGGGGATATGTCTAGTATCCGTACACAAGCAAGTATTTACCATGAAGATAATGGAACTACTTATAATAATACAGGATTAGCTACGACTGTCTGTGATGCAGCAGGGACATTATTTGTTGATTCTAAGATAGCTGGTTTTATGTCTCAAATTAATCTACAAACAGCTACTACTTCTACGATGTCTTGCTATACAACAGCTGCAGGAGAATCTTGGGCTATGAGTATATCAGCACTTAAAGGTGGTGGTACTTGGTGTATAGATAGTTTAGGAAAGTCAGGTCCTGGGACAGCTGATGCCACTGGTGTTTGTTTATAATTTACAAAGGTCTTTTATTAATTTTTTATTTATAAATAATTATGAGAAAAAATAAAGGTTTTACGCTTATTGAACTTCTAGTTGTTATTGCAATTATTGGTATTCTTACGAGCGTCGTCTTAACACAATTAGGAAAAGCTAAGAATAGAAGTAACGATACTGCAGCTAAGGCAGGTCTTAATCAAGCTCGTGTTCAAGCTGATATATATTATGTAAGCAATGGAAATTATACGAATGTTTGTAATTCTTCTACAGATAGTTCTAATCCAAAAGGTATAAATAATATGGTTTATAATTCTGGAGCATCAAATAATATTGCTGGTACGGTTAAGGTCAATGGGGTTGGAACATCTACTGTCAGATGTAATGACGCTACCAATGGCTGGGCGGCTGAGGTACCTCTCACAAATGAAACTGGGTATTATTGTGTAGACTATACTAGAAAAGGGATAGTTACCACTACTTCAATTGGTGATACTAACGGTTTCTGTCAATAAAATTTATCATAAAAACACCTTTAGGAAGCTAAAGGTGTTTTTATTTTGAGCTTAATAATGGTACAATATAATCATGGATATACTTATATTTGTCTTTATATTTTTACTTGGAACTATTATCGGAAGTTTCCTTAATGTTGTCATTTATAGATTTAATACTGGTAAGCCAATAGTGAATGGTAGATCTATTTGTATGACTTGCAATCGTACATTAAGATGGTATGAACTTATACCAATTCTCTCTTATGTCATGCAGTCAGGTAAGTGTCGTCGTTGTAAAGAAATTATTTCCTATCAGTATCCGATAGTAGAGTTTGCTACTGGACTAATGTTTGTTTTAATCGCTACTCATTTTTTGCCTATACTTTTCTTCTCATCTACATCATATGTAGCTCTTGTGGTTTTGTTCTCATTTATCTTTTCGCTTCTTATCGTTATTTCAGTCTATGATTTTCGTCATAAGATTATTCCAGACAAATTAGTTTTTATTTTTTCTTTTGTCTCTTTTGTCTCAGTTTTTGTAAATCATACAAGCTTCGGCCCATTATTAATCTGGCCATCAGTTTCTTATATACTTGCCGGTCCTTTGCTGGCACTTCCTTTTGCTTTAATATGGCTCATCTCTCGTGGTAAGTGGATGGGGTTAGGGGATGCCAAGCTTATGCTGGGCCTTGGGTGGGTATTGGGACTTTATTTAGGTCTCTCAGCTATGATTCTAGCTTTCTGGATTGGAACAATCATAAGTCTTGCAGTAATGCTCTTTATACATAAAAAGATTGATATGAAGACAGAGATACCTTTTGCTCCATTCTTAATTCTAGGTACTTTTATTGTTTTCTTAACAAGTATAGATATATTTAGTCTTTCTTCTTTCTTTCATTTTTAATTTATTTT
>CAITEG010000013.1 GCA_903891365.1 uncultured bacterium | reverse complement strand
TTGCTTTGTGCCCAGGAGAGGACTTGAACCTCCAAGGATTGCTCCACTAGTTCCTAAGACTAGCGCGTATACCAATTCCGCCACCTGGGCATGAGACCATACTAGCAAAAATTTGTATAAATTACCAGTATTTTTTCTTTCCCCTCTTCCGTGTTAAACTACCATTATGTCTCACGAAAAAGAAGCCATCAAAACCACATACTTCAGTATTATTAGTAATGCTCTTCTGGCTTCTATCAAGTGGACCGCTGGGTACTTTGGTAACTCTTATGCTCTTATCGCTGATGCGATAGAGTCTACTACAGATATCTTCTCCTCTGCTTTGGTACTCTTTGGTATCAAGTATTCAAGCAAACCAGCCGATGAAAAACATCCTTATGGTCATGGACGCATAGAACCTCTTGTTACTTTTGCTGTTGTCGGTTTCCTTATTATTTCTTCTATCATCATTGCTCGTCAATCTATTATAAACATACAAACTCCCCATCAGTTACCTAAAGCTTATACTCTCATCATCTTAGCTGGAATTATTCTTTGGAAAGAAATTTCTTATAGGATTGTTATAAGAAAAAGCAAAGAGACAAAGAGCTCGTCCCTTAAAGCAGATGCTTGGCACCATAGAAGTGATGCTATAACTTCTGTCGCAGCTTTTATAGGAATCTCTATCGCTCTTATCATGGGTAAAGGATATGAGTCTGCCGATGACTGGGCGGCACTTTTTGCAGCAGGATTCATTCTCTATAACTGTTATCTTATATTTAGACCTGCTCTTGGAGAAGTCATGGATGAACATACCCACGACGATATCATAGCTAGAATAAAAGAGACCTCTTTAGAAGTAGAAGGTGTTATTGATACAGAAAAGTGCCTTATAAGGAAAACTGGAATGAAATACCATGTAGACCTACATATCACAGTAAAAGGAGATATTTCTGTTAAAGAAGGACATCAAATATCACACAGACTAAAAGACAAACTTAAGCTAGAAATGCCTGAAATCTCCAATATTTTAATACATATTGAGCCCAACGTTTAGAAGCCTTTAATTTGCAATATTTGATAAAATATAGTACCATACGTGGTATGACGATTATTGCTAAAATCTTACCTTATATACAAATTATCCTATCTATTATCTTGATAGGAGCTATTTTATTACAACAGTCAGATGCAGGGATAGGAGGGGTTCTAGGAGGAGGAGACGCCGGAGGTCTTCATCATACACGCCGTGGATTTGAAAAGTTCATTTTTATAATGACTATCGTTATCGCTGTACTCCTAACGATCTCATCTCTCGTAGCAATTTTCGTTAAATAATAATTTAAACTAATTTAATATTAGTACTTCGCTCTTATGGAGCGCCTTATGCATAAATTTCTCTCATTTATAAAAGAATTTCGTTTTCCTAAAAAATACGAGCTTAAAAATGCTTTAGACTCATTCTCCAAGAAAGAGTTCTATATATTCACTTCCATTTTAATAGTGGCTTTTGTTTCGATGTTTGTAATACTCAATAAAGTAAATAATAAATTTTTAGTAGCAGTTCCTGTAAGTGGTGGCTCCATTAATGAAGGCATCATCGGTATGCCAACTCTTGTAAATCCAGTCCTTGCAATCTCTGATGCAGACAAAGATCTAACTATGTTAGTTTACAGTGGACTTATGAGAAGAGATGCGAGCGGTTATTTCATCCCTGACTTAGCAGAATCTTACACAGTCTCCTCTGACGGACTTTCTTATACTTTTGTTCTAAAGAAAAAGCTTACTTTCCAAGATGGACAGAAAGTTACAGCTGATGATGTGATCTTCACAATAAATAAAATTAAAGACCCCACTATTAAAAGTCCTAAGAGAGCTAGCTGGGATGGGGTTGATGTAGAAAAAGTAGATGACAATACTGTTGTCTTTAAATTGAAACAGCCATACATCTCCTTCTTAGACAATACAACAGTAGGGATTCTCCCTTCTCATATATGGAAGAATGTTGATGATGCACAATGGAATACTTCAAGCTTCAATATTAAAGCCATAGGTTCAGGTCCTTATCAGATTAATTCTGTATCAAAGAACGCTGATGGAATTCCTCTAAAATATACATTGAAAAGATTCTCAAACTTTGCACTTGGAGTTCCTCATATAAAGAATATAACCATTACTTCTTACTCAAATGAAAAAGAAGTTGTGAACGCCCTATTAAGTGGTGCGATAGATCAAGCAAGTGGCATAAGTCCTAAAAATGCAACTAGTTTAAAAAAAGAAAATTATACTATACAAACAGCTTCTACTCCTAGAATCTTTGGTCTATTTTATAATAATAACAATAATAAAATTTTTGCGGATGCAAATATAGTCAAAGCTTTTGACTACTCTTTAAATAAACAAGCCATTGTCGATCAAGTTCTTTCTGGCTATGGCACAATAGTCGAAAATCCGATTCCTGAAACAATACTAAAGAGTGATGCTCAAACAAATATAAATGAGGACGAGATGATAACAAAAGCAAATGACCTGCTTGAGAAAAGTGGCTGGACACTTAGAGAAGACGGCTTCAGATCAAAAGGCGGATCAACCACAGTAACAAAAACAAAAAAAGTTGGGAAGAAAACGGTCACAGAGAAAGTAACAGTTGCCGGTCCTATAACTCCCCTTCAGTTTTCTATAACAACAGGAGATACTCCAGAACTTAGAATGTCCACCGAACTTATAAAAACACAACTTGCAAAAATAGGAGTAAAAGTGAATATAGAAAAAGTTTATGAGATGGGACCACTCAACCAAATTATAAAGAATCGTGACTATGAAGCACTTTTCTTTGGTCAAATAATAAATCATGAATCAGACTTGTATTCCTTCTGGCACTCTTCTCAAAAGAAAGCCCCAGGACTAAATATCTCTATGTATAGCAACGCAAAAGTAGATAAAGCCCTAGAAGACGCCCAAAAGACAATGAATAAGGATGACAGAGATAGTAAATATAAAATATTGATAGAAGAATTCAGTAAAGATCTTCCGGCTCTGCTTATATATTCACCTAAATATCTGTATGCAACTGGTAGCAAACTTAATAATTTAAACATTAATACTTTAACAAATCCTGCGGATCGATTCGCTTCCATTTATAAATGGTATGCCGATACAGATCACGTATGGAAAATATTTACTAAATAATCGCCTTTAGTGCGACCACGCCAATAAGGCGAAAATAAAAAAAATGAATGATAAACCTAAAAGCCCACAGCAGGGTGGAAGAAACAGAAATAATAATTTCAACTTCCGCAGACAAAATACAATAAGAGTTCTTCACAAAGAAGGCACTCCAAAAGTAACACAGAGTTCAACTATTACAAATAGTCAACCTGAAAGAAAAAATACAAACACTAATAAAATGAGTCGTGGTAGTTACCAGTACGGAAATACAAAAGGAGGACGTAAGTCTCACATAAAGACTCCCCCACATCCAAAAGAAACTACTGCTGCTCCCAAGAAAGCTAAGACAAATCTTATCCCTCCTATCCTCCCTGGAGTTATTCGTATAATTCCTCTTGGTGGAGTAGAAGAAATCGGGAAGAATATGACAGCTATTGAGATAGGTGATGATATCATCGTTATCGATGCTGGTATGCAGTTTAAAACAGAAGATACACCAGGTATCGACTACATCATCCCAAACACTACTTACCTAGAAGAAAGAAAAGATAAGATACGAGCTATGCTTGTGACTCACGGTCACTTAGATCACATCGGGGGCATCCCTCTTGTTATGAGTCGTATTGGTAATCCACCATTATATTCTAGAAACCTTTCAATCCTTGTCATGAAAAAAAGACAAGAAGAATTTCCTCACCTTCCAGCTCTTAAAACTAACGTAGTAGAAAAAGATTCTGTTATCTATGCTGGTAATTTACGTATAAGATTCTTCGGAGTGACTCACACAATGCCTGACTCTATGGGTATCGTCATCGAGACTCCATACGGATCAATAGTAACTCCTGGAGACTACAAGCTAGACCAAGTAGACGGGCTTGTAAGTGATGAAGAAGAAAAAGAATATGCTTTCTTTGATAAAGAAAAAGTTCTTCTACTTCTTACTGACTCTACAAATATTGAGAATGAAGGATTCTCGCTTCCTGAATCTCGTGTTCATGAAGGACTTGAGAAGTTAATAAGACAAGGAACTGGACGTATTATTATTTCCGCTTTTGCTTCTTCTATAACTCGTCTTATGAAGATAGTAGAAATAGCAGAATCTCTTGGAAAGAAAGTCGTTCTCGATGGTAGATCTCTCAAAAACAACATGGAGATATGTGAACAAGCAGGAATCTTCACTCCAAAGAAAGGAACAATTGTAAACATCGAAGATATAGACAGTTATGCTCCAAATAAAATCCTTATCATGATGACAGGAGCTCAAGGAGAAGAATTTGCTGCTCTTGGACGTGCTGCCAACAAAACTCACAAAAAGTTTGCTATCAAACCAGGAGATACTATAATCCTTTCCTCTTCTATCGTCCCAGGTAATGAAATAGCTGTTCAACATTTGAAAGATAATCTTACTCGTCACGGTGTCCGCCTCATAAGTTACAGAACAAGTGAAGAATACATTCACGCGACTGGTCACGGAAACCAAGAAGATATCAAGTGGCTTCATAGAAAGACTCATCCTAAATTCTTTATCCCTATTCACGGTTGGCACTCAATGCTGGTCAAGCATAGAGAAGTCGCAATGTCTCTTGGAATGTCTGGAGACAATATCGTAGTACCTGATAATGGCTCTATCATTGAGATAGTAGATAACGGTAATAAAATGATTCTCCGTAAAGAAAAAGCGCCTTCAGGACCTATGATGGTAGATGGCTTCTCTATCGGTGATGAACAAGATGTCGTCATCAGAGACCGCGTAATGCTTGCCCAAGATGGGATGTTTGTCCTTATCGCAACTATCGACTCTGCTACTGGTAAACTTCGTAAATCTCCAGATATAATATCTAGAGGATTCATTTACTTGAAAGAGAATCAGGAGCTACTTCACCAAGTCAGAATCATCATCAAGAAAACAATTGAAGATGGGACAATGGGAGGTGGAAACAATATAAACTTTGATTCTATCAAAACAGCCCTCGGAGACAATATCTCTAAGTTCCTCTTCCAAAAAACAGCAAAAAGACCACTTGTGATTCCAGTATTATTAAATATTTAATAAATAAATTATCGATGAATAAAATAAATAGAATGTATTTGTTATCATTCCTGTTTACTTTGCATATAGCACTTTCTGTATATGTTAATTCCACATTTTTAACAAAAATTATATCTGAGGATTACGTCGGTATACTTTATACAACTGCTTCTTTGGTTACACTGATATTACTTGCAAAGATAGTGAATCTTTTGAAACATTTTGGTAATAGAAAATTCATTCTGTG
>CAITEG010000012.1 GCA_903891365.1 uncultured bacterium | reverse complement strand
TGCTATTAGACTCGCACTAGATGATACAATAGGAGGCGCGTCTATTTTTGATCCACTAGAAGAAGGAGTAGCAAGTACTGCTAAGATAGCATCTTCTCCTAAAACAATTTTGAATACTATCAGAAACAATATGGCTTCAGATGTGGTGGGTCGTGCTTTGAAAAACGCAGCTCTCTTCGGTGCATATGGTCAGATAGGACAAACAATCTCTGATTTCACCCAGCCTCAGAAAAATGCGATAGGTGCACACATTAGTCGTCTAGGCGAAGATCTCGCCCTAGGAGGGCTTGTGGGGGCTGTACCGGCCAGTTGGAAGGGTGCAGGCATAGTGGGGATGGGAGCGTTTACTATAGCCTCCCTTTCTGGGGCAGGACCGCAACAGGCTGCAGCAAATGCGGTGGCAATGGCGGCTCTTCATAAGATGGGAGGATTCGGCCAAACACCAGAGGATGTTGCCGCACAGCAAGCACAAAATAATGTAGCTGTAGATGAAGCTGCAACAAAAGGATCCCTCACAGTACTACACTCTCTTGTGGGAGACAATATGGGATTGACTGCCATAAACCCAGCAGCACCAGCACCACACTATGATCCTGCGATGGTAGACGCGTGGAAGCAAGCAGCGCAAGCCAAAATAGATTATATGGACAGTGAGGGACAGCTAAAACCATTCACCGGTGCTGGTGGTCCTCCTAGTGATAAGGCAATTCTAGAAAAGAATCTAAACATTGCATCTGACTGGTTGAAAAGTCGGGAACTTCCTGATCGTGATAACACATACACGACTGCTCTTTCTAAGTTTGCAAGATATATTGATGGAAAGAAAGAAGTTAATAATTCCCTAGCTCCGAAGGCTCTACCAGAATTTGTAAAAGCTGTAGATAGTAGCAACTCAGATCTACTATTTCCAAAAACTCCGCCAGAACAAAATATGGTAAATGGACGATGGGAAATTGCTCCTGACCAAAATGCTCCTGCAGATGATGGCCACCCATCGTTAAACGGTTTGGTTGGAGATATTCGTCTCACAGGGCAGGGGGCCAATACAACAAACGAACAGCAACTTCAGAATTTTATAAAACAACTTCGCTCAGGTGATGCTTCTCCATATGTTATTTTTGCTAACCAACCAGAACTAGCTCCTTATTTTAGAGAGGTAAATAGATCCATCACCCCGGAGATGATCAAGAATGGCGACCACCCTGTAGATCCAGAAAATTATGTTAGTGTATGGGGAATTGTCAAGGACCCTAATACAGGAGTAAAAACAATCGTGCCGACAGGAGTCAAAGTTCCTACACAAGAACGCATTGGAGTTGTTAATAGAGATGAGGCTGGTGCTAGAACTGTTGCTGGGAATAAGTATGCTTTCAATAATGATCCAGAGATTGTTAATGGTAAGTATGGTGAGGAAAATCCGAATTTCAATAATAAAACAATAGCCACAGCAATGCGCACCAAAGGGTCGCCTCTTATGGTCGCACGTGTCAAAGCTTTTCTGGGACAAGATCTACGATCAACCAATCCTTACATGATTGCAACAATCAGTCCTAACGAGTGGAATCTCACAAGTAGTGTCTGGGATACTTTAGGTCCTCCAGAAAATCTTTCAACATACGAAGAGAATATAGCAAGGGCAGTAGCTGAGCGTGGCCGTACTAATATTCAACCACTGCTTCTCAAGGCTGCAGACCAACTTTCTGAACTTGGTCATACAGCAAAGACTGTAGCCTCTAGTCAAGTTTTCACTGGCGCTAATGAAAGACCTCAGGCAACACTAGTCGAACTTGATAGTAAGGCTGAGGCCATTCTATCCACAGCGACTACTCCAACGGAGGTACAAACTAACTTTGCTAAGGAGCTAGGTATATATCTAACTCCCGAAGAGGCTCATGAGATAGAAAACAATAAGGCCTCAATGACTGCAGGCGATTTAAAGGGTGTATTAAAAACAGCCATCAGTGAAGGACGAACCTCTCCTCTAACGGCAGCAAGCAATGAAGTTTATTTGAAGCCATTGGAAAATTCAAAGGTATTCCAAAATAGTGGGTCTGGACTTATCCACGATAAAATGCCCATTCTTTCCAAGGCTGGTGCAGGAGATGCTAGAGCTGCAAAAATAAGTGGTGCTAGTGGAAAAAGTCTATTAGAGCAGGCTCCCATAAATCCACCGGGTCCTACAGAGGCGGCAACTACTCCTGAATACCAAAAATCGCTAGAAAATCTTAAAGCAGTTGGATATGGGAAGGGTGGAGAATTTACTCCTCAAGGATTAGACACATATGTAGATGCTGGATTAAAAGCCATAAAAGAAGCTAACCTATCACCTGAGGAAACAAAAAAACTAGGAGATGAGTTCCTGGGACTTCTTAATCCTGAGGATCTTCATTCAAGAAACACTTCTTGGAACTCTGAAGATGCTTTTAATAAAGGTCAAACATCTGCGGAAGCCGCTTTCGACCAAGGTAATACTAATCCAAACTTTGATCCTCAATTTGTTGACGAACAGAGACAAAAAATTATAGATGCTACTGGGGCTACAGGAATAACAAAAATACCTGTACCATCGGAGGTGAGAATGAAAGCTGTACCAGAGATGGTTAAGAAAGATGTTGAACCATATTTCAAAGCTATTGATCAGGGTAAAACTTCTGATCCAACAACATATGTACGAGGTCATGACCAAGCTTTTGATGAAATGGCTCGCGCTACGTGGGGAGATAATTACCAGAACAATTATGGTCTTATGCAACTTCTCAGTGATAGGTCTGCTCTTGGTAAAGCAACTTACGGAAGTGAGCGAATGACAAGTAAAGGTGTAAAACCAGCTCTTATGGCTACCGAAACACCTGAAGGTAAACAGATCGGGCAACCAAAAGATGTAGTAGCAGCTGCTGCTGGAGGACCTAAGGCGGTTTCTGAAGCTTACGCAAAACGTAATGCGACATATAAAGGGGCGACAGAAGGAAATTTGCCAGCAGAATATGCAGAAGCTGGACTACACGAAGTAAATCCTGATCAACTTTCTGAGGAAAATATACAAGACCTAACACAATATGAGGCAGAACTACAGAAAGGTCTTCTTGATGAAGAGGAAAGAGGACCCGATCCAGTTCTTTCGCCAAAGCGTGGAGTAGAGGATGCTACTAGTCAAATCTTTAATCTAATAGAAAGATATAATACCGCTATAGACAACGGTGCTATTCGTGGCACCAAGGTAAGTCTTAAAAATTTCAATACAATAAAATCCTCAATACTTTCAGATATACAAAAAGAAGGAGGTGCGGCCCTTTCTGCCCAAAAAGTTCAAACGAAAATTGAGGAACTTAATAAACAAGATGAAGATCTTGCCAAGGTTGGTGGGTCTAAAGCTATAGCTTATGCTAAAAAAGTAAAGGCATCTAATGATGCTCTTCGTGAGAAACTTATGGCACAAGTACAAAAATACCAGGGAGGGGGTGGTCCAGGATTTAGTCCTGATTCACCAGCGACTACATTTGCAAACCTAGGATCAAACATGAACGTCCTTAATCCAGGAGGAGGTCAAACAATGACGACAGGACTTCCTTACACGCTGGGGGCTCCAGGGAGTTCTCCTAGTCAAAATATTAGCCAATACCTAACCGGTACTTCCGTTGTTCAGAAACCACAAACTCCACAAACCCCTATCACTCTCAACCCTACTGATACGTCGG
>CAITEG010000011.1 GCA_903891365.1 uncultured bacterium | reverse complement strand
GACAGGACTTCCTTACACGCTGGGGGCTCCAGGGAGTTCTCCTAGTCAAAATATTAGCCAATACCTAACCGGTACTTCCGTTGTTCAGAAACCACAAACTCCACAAACCCCTATCACTCTCAACCCTACTGATACGTCGGGAGCACAAAAAACTTTAAATAATACACAAACTACTTTGTCAAATATATCAAATCTAGTATCTAAAAAAGCAAAGGATCTAGAGGCATCAAATAGTGATATGTTTGCAAATATATTTAAACAGAAACCAACAATCTTTAAGCAGTCAACTACTCCTAATATGGGTAAGTTAAATACTGGTAGTGGTATACAAAATCCTGCGATAGAAGGAATAGATATGAGTTCTTACTCTACTGATCCTAAACATAACGAAAAAATACTAAACATTAAAACAAACATTCCTTCGATCAGTGGGCCACAAGATATACAGAACTATATAAGCAAGGTCGCTCCTAAATCTCCCGTAACAGGTCAAATGATATGGGACGCAGCACAAACTGACAAAGTTCCAGTAGATCTTATGGTAGCGTTGGCACAAGAGGAATCTATGTTTGGTACAACAGGAAAGGCTGTTAGAACAAAAAATGTTGGGAACGTAGGTAATACAACCCCTGGAGGTTCTCGTGTATATAAAGACTGGGCTTCAGGGGTCAAGTCAATGGCAAATATGTTAGCCCAAAATCAGATTGGACGTACAGAACCAGCCCCCATTAGCGATCCATCTTCTTATACAGCATATAAGCCAGGTGAAGAACTAGCTATCAGATAAAAACGTTTGAAAGGTCATACTGATAATAACATCAGTTACTCCAGGGATTGGTTCCTTCCATCCTTTTCCATAACGAATAAGATCGTCCTGCCAGTCTTCTCGCATGTTTTCTGGATTTTTAAATCTTGGAGTGCCACAACCAGGACATGCATATGTCTCGAATTTTACTTTATATCTTTTAGGAGAATATGGTAATGGGGACTTAAGTCCACAATGAGTGCAGATGTACCAACCCCAACGAGCAGGATTGGTCTCTCGGTCAAGTTGACGCTCCTCTCTCTTGCGAGAATTGTAGTCTCGCTTGAAACATTTACGTGAACAGAAATATTGATTGGTTTTTATGGCCACGAATGGTGTGCCGCAGACCTTGCACTTTTTATCAATGCGCATGATTAATTACGTACGAACGTATTCATTAATGAGACCTTTTTGTAAGCTTTTTACTGCACTAATCATTTGATCTAGATTTTGTACATGGGCACGAGCAAGCTCGAACGCAGCTGCCTCAGGGGTAGCGTCTGCCATCATTTCAGCTTTAGCTACACTAACCATTTTGTCATTTCCGTCAGTCTGTTCAGAACAAGCTTTCTTTATTTGATTAAATTTACGCATTGCCTCAATTAACTTCAGATTGTATTCACTATAGTAGTCAGCTAGTTTTACAACCAACTCACCAGCCTCAGCACCAGAGACAGGTTGTTTATTAAATGATGCAAAAAATTCTTTATAGATTTTCTGATAGGGTTCCATAATTAGTTTGTTGCGGTTAGTAAGGTCTGACCAAGAGAATCTTCAGCTGAAACCTCTTCATCATAGATGCTGTGTCCATTCATATGAGCACATTCATGTTGTATAACTTTAGATTCAGGACCACTAAAATCTTCCTGGCGAGGTTCACTCAACTCTTTTTGTGCGGTTAGTTGCTGAAACTGCACGACGATTTTATGATACCGTTGGACAGTCACTGGTGGTTTTTCAGGGAAAGACGTACATGCTTCTACCGAATCCACTGTTGTTTTTGTGTGTTTGACGATAACTGGGTTAACTATAATTTCACCAGATGATGAGACAAAGAAACGAAGTGGATCTGTATCATTGATTTGTGCATGACAAACAGCATTACCGCCATCGTAGACTCCCACAGAGGTGTGACAAAGCTCCCCAAGTATAGGGGCTTCCTTCAAAACTGTTGGAATATCCTCAGCAGTTACGTTGCGCGATGGCTTTTTGTGCCATGGAACATATCTCATTAGTATTGGTACCTTTGGTGACGCGTTACCTATAGCGTCATTTGACGCCATATTTTCCTCTACTTTAACTTCTAATATTTCTGGCTGCGTTTGTTCTTTAGTCATATATCTATATGTTACCCTAATGAATTAGGAAAGTCAAGTTTTCTACCAAGGAATTCCTCTAGTTGTTCACGAGTGTTTTTTTTACGACTACGCGACATAAGAAATTCCATCAATTTTTTTAATAATGATTTTATTTTCATAGATATCTTTAATTCCTTGGATATGAGAGATATTTATTATTTGAGAATATCTATCTTGTATTTTTGATAAAACAGAAATAAAATTATCGATCATATTAGAATCCAAACCCGTTATTGCTTCATCCATTACCCTGAAGTTACATTTTTGTAAACTTGCCAATGCCTCTGATATAGATACTTCTATTTTAATTTTTTCTCCTCCAGAAAGACTATTTAGATCCAGATCACTACAGGATCCACTATGAACAAGGATAAACAAACCTTCTATAGAAGAACCAAATATCCCATTTTTTTGTGTAGTTAACGTAACTTTAAAATCAGACAATGTTGACAAAATTTCATTTATCTTGTCTTCTAGGGCAGGAAGCATATAGTCAAGAGCTATAGCCGTTATTCCATTAACCCCAAGAGCCTCACGGAGGTCTTTAAGTAGAGAGGTCTGATCTTTAAGTTCTTTAATATAAGACTCACCTTCTTTTATATCTTTTTTAAGGCGAACATTATCCTTACCTAATGTTGTTAAATAAATTATCTGTCCTTTGGTTTCTGACAAGTCACGCTCAAACTCTACTAATTTACAACTTGCTTGCATGACCTCATTCCTGGAGATATTTATATCTGATAATTTAGGTGCAGACGCTAACTTAGCTTCCAACTCTTTTATTTGGTCTATTATTTTTGCCTGTTCTTGACATTCTTTTATATCTTTTATTTTATTTAATTTAACTACCAACTCTGAGACATCGGTTATTGGACCTAGGGCTTCAACTTTCGAGCGCCACGCTTTTATCCCAAACTCTTGTTGCTCAAGGTTAAAGATCTTTTTTTTACGCTCCTCTTTAAGAGAAGCAATCTCTGGACCGACAAGTTTGCTATATGGACAAGCGTCTCCTGATGGGCAAGGAAGGGTCTCATCTACTAATTTCCGAATTCTTTGATCGATATATTCAATTTCTGATTCATAATTTCTAACTATTGGTTTATCACTAAACGCTGACTGAACCTTATTATTGTGTTCTGCTGCACCAGTAAGTGCAGTTCGAATATTATCTTCTTCAGATAAAAGTTTTTCATCTTCTTCAGTAATTTTTATGGTATCAAACCTTATTTGACCCTTAATTTTTTTAAGAAGTTGTTCATCTTCCTTAACCTCATTGTAAGTTTTCTCTACCTCTTTTAGATCATTTTCTGCGGCATATAGGATTTCTCTCGTATTTTGAACCAAGTCCTGAGTAGTCTCTTGTTTGACAAGTAGTCGAGGAAGTTCTCTAATTTTCTCCTCGTTATCTTCTACAATACCTTTTGAAGAAGTCAAGATAGTCTCCTCAGCAATAAGAATCGCCTCTTTATTAGCGATCATTTCTTTTGTTTTGTCAAGAAGTCCCTCAACATCAGCTGTGTGAAGGATTTCCATTAGAAGTTCCTTCCTACGAACCGACGTTGCGGTAACAAAAGACTCCACTCCATCTTGAGGAAATACCACAGAATTTATGAAGAGTTGGTAGCTGGCTCCTAATATTTCTCGTGCTATATAAGTATCTGTTTCACGGATTCCTCCTGTACCCATTTCCTCAAAGATTCCTCCGTCAATACTTTTTAAAATTACTACAGTATTTTTACCCGATGTACTGGACGTACGGACAACTTCGTAGGTGACCCCGTTCTCTTTATCCAAAAGTTCTACATTCACGCGGGTTTCTTTGGCTCCCCTCCTAATGAGAGAGCGATTATCTACTCGTCCCTTTCCATACAGGCACCACAATAGAGCCTCTATTATAGAGGATTTACCTGACCCACTTATCCCATCAATAAGAATCTTTTCTCCCTCTTTGAGAGTGATACTAGTATCCTGGTGTGATAGAAAGTTTTTTAGATAAATTTGTTTTAATATGATCATAGTAATTTCTTATATTCTTCAATCTTTCCTTCTAAGAATGCCCGCTCCTCTTTAACTGTAAACTTTTTATTCTTGAAACTAAGTAGTTCAAACATCTTGTCTACTTCTTCATCTCCAATCTCTTTTCTTAAATTCATTAGATACACGGCCCCATTACCTCCTAGGTTAATATTACAGCCATAATCCTGTGGACGCAAGTTTCGAAGATCATATCTTAACATAAGACCCCCATACTGATCTGGCACGCAGTGCCCCGTGTGACACTTCCATGGAGCATCTATGATACTTCCACAAGAGAAACATTTCCATGTCCCATCTGGTAGCACATAACGTTTTCTAGTAATTTGCTTGCACAGTTGCCACAAATTCTCTTTAAGCTTCTTTAAGGATGGCAAACGCGGCTTTGAGCCTTTCTGGGTCTTCGTTTTTGGCTTTTGCATAAAGTTCTAGAAGAGATTCCACTGATAAATCCAAAGTTTGATTAGAGTCAATATGTAGGCGATGTCTTTCATTGGGATAGTTTTCAATTAGTAAGTGTGCGTCGAACTCGGAAAGTTTTTTCTTTAACTTATCCAAGTCTTGCCCCTCTTGCGTAAGTATAACTTTAATGATACTATTTTTAGATAAACCGTCAAGTTCTTGTTCTGTAGGATCAGTTACCTTAAAGATAGGTCGAGTAGGAAGTTCAATTTCTTCGTAACTTCCATCTTTTGTATCTATCTTCCATACGTATCTTTTTCCTTCACCTACGTCTGAAGTGAAGATGTTCCCAGTCACGATTGTCTTACCAAACACCGCAGGTTTGTGAAGGTGCCCGGCCACTACTAATTTAGCAACCTTCTCTAAGCGTTCCTTGGGTAGAACTATCTCGTTGAAATAAGGTGAGGCACCAGCACCCTCTATTGCGTGATGGGTGAAAAGAACGTTGTATTTATGTTCTTCAATCATACATATCAACTTCTCTGTAGCCTCTTCAGTAGAAGAAACTCCCAGAGAAGCATTTGTCATATAGGGAATAAAACCTAGCGTTGCTAGGGGTCCTTTTGCTAACATCAAGTTCTGTGGAGTAACAATAAATATTTGAGGGTTCATTCCGACCATGAAATCTATCGATGTTTTATCTCCCTCATATGTTTCGTGGTTTCCACTAAGTATAACTATAGGTTTGTCAAAGTAATTGTGATCTGTTACTGACTTATTTCTAAATTCATTAACAAAATCGATAAACTCCTTAATGACCGTAGAATGATTATGGCGTTTGTCAAAACAGTCGCCGAGCAAGACAACAGCATCACAATCTTTTGCGGCTTCGTGGATGGCTTCCAACACCGCATCATGCTCAGCACGACGACCGTCGCTAATTAGTTCCCCGTAGGGTAGTTCTAGTTTGAAGTGTGGATCGCCCACTGCAAGTATTTTCATAAGTTATTTAGTTAGAAGTTCAGTTAATTACTTGCTCTATTTCTTTCTTCTCCTTCTCTGTGAGTTCGGGTTCTTTCTTTTTCATAGGGATTCTTCGTAAAGTGATTTCTCGTGTCCGAGTAATTTACCCTGCGGGATTTCAAATTCATCAGCGTCCCAGTGCCAACCAGAGAAGTGCCAGATAACTTTGTCGTCTTTCGTTATTGTTATACGATTATCTTCTGGGTCGCAAAAGTTCATACCGCCGTCTTTTATCCAGTCCTCTTCATTTTCGTATAATTCCAATGCTAAATATCTTGTTGTTTTTTCAACAAACTCAAGTGCTTCACGAAAAGAATCAAACTCATTCTTCCCACTAATATCTCCAAATTGTTTAACGATATATTTCATACAGTTATTTAATTAAGCTCCTTTATATATTTATCCCATAGAGATGTTAATACCATAAATCTCTAAAATGTTTACCGAATAATTCCATTCCTTTTTGGGCACGTTCTTCGGCTTCTGGAGCATCCCAATCATCATTCCAATTATCATTAGAATAAAACTTAAGAGCGAAGATTATCTCATCAAGAGTGCTATCCCAGTCCCTACTAGACATCGCCATCGGATAAGACATTGTTCGCTTCCTAAATGCAACCATTGGTTTTAATAGTTTTTCGGCAAGGAATGGATACATTGTATAAGTGTCGCAACATCCTGCGCCATACACCCATCTTAGATAGAGATTTTTTATCCAATGTAATTTACCTCCTGATGATATTATTTTCATACCTCCTTTATATATTTATCCCATAGAGAGATTGATTTCTGGCGGCAATCATTGAAGCCGTGAATAGCAAAACACGCCTCATAATTGTCTGGGTCATTCTTATCTAATTGTGTCTTTTCTTCAGGCACAGTCATCTCCCTTGCTTTGTCTAGGATTCTTTTGTCGTGGATTTGAAGTATTTCCTTATTCTCTTCCTCAAACAAATAAAGTTCTTGGTCGGTTATCATATGGTTGTTTATCATATTTAAGTAGTTACAAGTAATGCTGGGGGTAATTCTATGGCAATTCCCTTACTTTTATAATAGGATTTTTGGCTTATCATCCGAGTGCAAATCACACAATTTCTATAGAGGTTTCCATTCTTTCTTCGGAGGAAAGACACATTCTCTCCATCTAATAGATGTCCTCTAATACAGTGAGTTTTATTTGCGTTCGGGCTTATCTCTTTCAATATCTTTATAGTATTTTCGTCCATATCATACTTGGCGTGGCAACTCCTACACAATTGCATATAATTGTCCCTACTTCTCTCGTATTTGCACCCCTTCTTCAAAGCCCAAGTATACTTCTTAACCTTGCCATTGCAGTCAGGATTCTCGCACTTATTAGCACTTCCAAAAGTTCTGCGAAGCCAAGTATGAATAACCTGACACTCTGGGTACGATAAACCATACTTCTTGGGATAGTGTTTAACCTGCCACGGGCACATCTCCATTTCTGTTTTCATATCTCAATTAAGTTCTTTAATAATTCCAAATTTCTTGCCCTAGCGGACACAACGGACGTAGAGGTAGGTGTACGCCTTGGCGCCGTAGTCCGTGAGGCCATTGAGGAAGTTGACGTAGTATGCGTAGTTCGCACTGGTCTCCGTACTAGACCAATAGTAGCCGACGGGCTGGAACGAACCCCTTATCTTCTCATCTGCATACGCTTCTTGAAGTTCAATAAGAGTTGGTAATCTCCCCCCTTGTTTCTCGCACCAGTATTTTGCTTCTTTCCAGTTTAATTCTTTATCACTAGTTTTACCCCACGTTAGGGTTTTAGCTGGGATTTCTTGAATTACATCTTCTACTATTTCTCTTGTCATGTTATATTTAAATATTATTAATGAGCACAAGACTGGGGACAGTATCCCCAGATTTCTACTCACTATTTAGTTTTTACT